>CANFIV010000101.1 GCA_947446935.1 Sphingomonadaceae bacterium
CGAATCCGCCGCCGTCATGGCATTGAGCGTGAGCAGCCCGAGCGACGGCGGGCAATCGATCAGGCAGATATCATGCCCGGCATCCTCAGCCAGCGCCGACCGCAGCTTGTGTGTGCGATCGGCCATACTGACCAATTCGACTTCCGCGCCCGACAGATCGACGGTCGCCGGAATGATATCAAGCCCAGGAATTCGCGTCTGAATCATGCATGACGACACGCTCGCCTGTTCGATCAGGAGATCATAGGACGAGCGCTTCCGCTCCGCCGCGCTCACACCAATCCCGGTCGAGGCATTGCCCTGCGGATCGAGATCGAGCAGCAGCACTTTCCAGCCCGTCGCGGCCAGCGCTGTCGCGATGTTGATCGCGGTGGTGGTTTTCCCCACCCCGCCCTTTTGGTTCGCGACGGCAATTGTGATCATCGGCTGGAACCTCGCAAACGCAAACCGGGTGTGGTCTTGTTGTCTTTCCGCCCCACCAACTGGCCGGTGATGATACCAGCCGAAGGATCGGTCAACGATTGTTCCACGTGGAACACGTGTGACCAGTCATCAGCGAGCGTTTCCAGTTCATGCTGCGCTTTGGCCCCCTTCGGCAACAACCAAAGTGTGTCCGGTGTGGAAAAACGCGCGGCAACATCCAGCAACCGCTCCAGCGGTGCAAAAGCGCGCGCCGAAATGACGCGCCATTTCCGCTCAGGCAGGTCCTCCACGCGCGAGAGCACGACCTCCACATTTGCCAGTCCAAGCGCCGAAGCGGCCCGCGCCAGCCACTCCGTCCTAAGCCGCCGCGAATCAACCAGCGTGACTGGGCGCTCGGGCTGGAGCACTGCTATCACGAGACCGGGGAATCCAGCGCCACTGCCGAGATCGAGCCAAGGCCCATCAGGCACTGTTTCACGTGAAACATCGAGCAGCTGCGCACTGTCCACGATATGGCGCTGCCAGACCTGCTCCAGCGACGCACGCGCTACGAGATTCTGATGTGCGTTCTCCTCCACCAGCGCAGAGACAAGTCTTTCGAGCCGCGCCCAGGCCGGTGCATCAACGTCCGGCCGTGATGCCAACCAGTCGCGCGCGTCACTCTCACTCGCGATACTCACGCTGCCACCCGCCGCCGCGCTTGCACCAGCAAGCTTGCAAGCGCTGCCGGCGTGATACCCGCCACACGACCCGCCGCCTCCAGTGTGTCAGGTCTCGCGCGCTCCAGCCTCTCGATCATCTCGCGCGATAGTCCGGGCACGTCCGCATAAGGAAAATGATCACCCAAAGGCACTGAGGCACTTGCTCGCAGCTGGCGCAGCTCGGCCTCCTGCCGCGCGAGATAAGGGGCATAGGCCGCATCCTCGGCCATTTCATCCGCCAGATCGGCCTCGGGCACCGCCTCACCCAACCAGGGCTGGAGCGCGGAAAAATCGACTTCCGGAAAACGCAGCCAGTCTGCAAGCGATCGCCGCACACCGTCATTCCGCACCGCAATTCCACAAGCGGCCAATTCCGTCGGAAGCACCTCCTTCGTCAATCGCGCCTCGATCCGCACTCGCTCGTCCTGCCGCGCCTTGAACCAGCGCGCCCGCTCCTCCCCAACACACCCCGCCGCGAGGGCCATTGGCGTCAACCGGGTCGAAGCATTGTTCGCCCTTAACCGAAGCCGATACTCAGCCCGCGCCGTCAACATGCGATAGGGCTCCGAAACACCGTGCAGCGTCAGGTCGTCAACCATCACCGCCATGTAACTGGAAGCCCGGTCCAACGTGGCGGCCTCGCGTCCCAGCACCGCAGCAGCGGCATGCATCCCCGCAATCAACCCCTGCGCCGCCGCTTCCTCATATCCGGTCGTCCCGTTGATCTGCCCCGCACAATAGAGGCCCGGCAAACTCCGGACTTCCAAGCTGCGCCTGAGCGCGCGCGGATCGATATGATCGTACTCCACCGCATATCCGGGCACGAGAATCTCGACAGCCTCCAGTCCCTCGATAGAGCGCATCATCGCCAGTTGCACATCAGCTGGCAGAGATGTCGAAACCCCATTCGGATAGATCGCATGGTCATCCAGCCCCTCCGGCTCCAGGAAAACCTGATGCCCATCGCGATCACCGAACCGATGGATCTTGTCCTCGATCGAAGGGCAATAGCGCGGCCCCTGCGCATCGATTGCCCCGCTGAAGAGCGGCGAACGGTCGAGCCCTCCGCGAATGATCTCGTGAGTACGCGCATTGGTCCGGGCGATTGCGCAAAATACCTGAGGCAGCGGCCGGACCCGGTGGCTGCCCCCGGTCAAAGGTGACATCGTCCAAGGCTCCGCATCGCTCGGCTGCACCGGCAGGCGGGACCAATCGATTGTCCGTCCATCAAGCCGCGGTGGCGTCCCGGTCTTGAGCCGCGCCATCGGCAGCTCCGCCGAGCGGAGCTGCTCTGCCAGCCGGTGTGCAGAGCTCTCTCCGATACGGCCGCCCTCCATGCGCTCCTCACCCCGGAACAACCGTCCGCCGAGGAACGTTCCCGTGCAAAGGACCACCGCACCCGCATCGAGCTCGGTGCCATCGGCGAGCGTAACACCTGTCACAACCCCGCCGACCAGCCTAAGCGCTGCGGCTTCACCCGGCACAACGGTCAGGCCCGCCTGTGCCGTCACCATCTGCTGGATCGCTGCGCGAAACAGCTTGCGATCCGCCTGCACGCGAGGGCCTTGCACTGCGCTGCCCTTGCTGCGGTTGAGCATGCGGTAGTGCAGCGCGGCCGCGTCGGCAGCACGCGCAATCAGCCCATCAAAGGCATCAACCTCGCGAACAAGGTGCCCCTTGCCGAGCCCGCCGATAGCCGGATTGCACGACATCGCGCCGATCTTCGTCGGATCGAAGCTGACCAGCGCGGTGCGCGCACCCATGCGCGCCGCGACTGCGGCAGCTTCCACGCCGGCGTGCCCGCCGCCGACCACAATGATGTCAAACCTGTGCATGAGGCCGCGATAAGCGATTCGCGGAGTCGCGTCAAAGCAGCCGGTGTTTCACGTGAAACATCATTTGCCGATGCAGAACCGACCAAACAGTGCATCCAGCATGTCTTCGGTGCCAGCCCGGCCAACCAACCGATCCAGAGCGATACGCGCGAGACGCATACCCTCTGCGGCAAGGAGTGGGTCGGATTGGATAGATGCCTCCCGTAAGGACTCCGCAACGTCACCCAGAAGTTGGTGCTGCCGTGCGTTGAGTGCAACTGCCCCCGGCATGGGCAACGCACCACGTGCATGTTCAAACAGCGCCGCGCGCAATTCCGGCAGCCCCTCGCCCGTCACCGCCGAAAGGTGGAACTGCGCCCCAGGCTTGGGCTCGGTGTCACTCAGATCGCACCGGGCCGCAATCTCCCACACTACACCGCCGCTCGGCCCACACCCCACCGGCCCCAGCCACAATACCAGATCAGCCCGCTCGGCCTCAGCCCGGGCCCGAGCAATGCCGATCTGCTCGATTTCACCGGCACCATCCTCGCGCAGCCCTGCCGTATCGACGAATGTGAACGGCACGCCGCGCAGCGCTACCGCGCGCACCAACACATCGCGGGTTGTGCCCGGCTCGGCAGCGGTGATCGCAGCTTCATCTTCAACCAAAGCATTGAACAAAGTGGATTTTCCAGCGTTGGGTGGCCCTGCGAGTACGACTCGGAACCCCTCGCGCAGCGGCTCGGCGCGTGGACGCGCCAGCCAATCTGCAAGATCATCCGCAACCGCCATGCTTGCGGTGCCGAAGCCTGCGGGCAGGCCGCTGCCTCCTTCGTCGATATCGTCATCCCCCGCAAAATCGAGCGCGGCCTCCAACGCTGACGACAGGGTCAGAACCTGTTCGCGCCAACCGGCCACCAACCGCGAAAGACCGCCGTCGGCCATAGCCATGGCGCTGCGTCGCTGCAGTTCGGTCTCCGCAGAAAGCAGATCGGCCAGCCCCTCGGCCTCGGCCAGATCGATACGCCCGTTGGCAAAGGCTCGCCGGGTGAACTCACCCGCCTCGGCACGCCGCAACCCGGGCAGCGCGACCAGCGCGGCCTCCACGGCGGCAACCACCGCGCGGCCGCCGTGAAGGTGCAGTTCTGCGCAGTCCTCGCCCGTTGCCGTGCCGGGACCCGGCAACCAGAGCACCATGGCCCTGTCGAGCGGAAGACCGCCCGCATCAGCCAGCGCGGCAACAACCGCTCGGCGTGGTGGCGGTAGCTTTCCGGCCAGGCTTTGGAGTGCAGGCCCTGCCCCAGTCCCGCTGATGCGAATCACCGCAATGGCAGCCGGCGGCGCACCGGAACCCAGCGCAAAAATCGTATCTGTCACAAGCGTTTGACCGATCAGATGATCAGGATTTCGGCTTTTCGGCACCGGCCTTGAACCCGGCCATTGCCGCGCCAGCCCCTTGCTCGATAAACTGCTGAAACAGCTTGAGACCCATTTCACCCATTGGCGCGATCTGCTTGGCGAAGCCCTGAAGCTGGTCGACGCTGTTCATGCCCTGCATCGCCTTGGCGATGGCATCGACATAAACATCGTTGGCGCGGGTGACATCGGGCAGCCCCAGAAACCGGCGGGCTTCCTCGGGCGTGCATTCAACCTCGACGTTTACTTTCATGACGGCACCTTCATGGCTGCGCTCTTTTCGCTCAACGGACTCAAGTCTGTCATGCACGCTTGGCAAAGTCCACGGCAGCGGCCTATCTCCTGATCGACCAACCGCAATGGCAAGAGGACAAGCACCATGGGCGAGATGACGACAATCGCGGCCTGGGACGAGCAGGGAGAGATCCCCGTCTACGTCGCCACACCAGAAGACCAGACAGAAGCCGCCATCATCGTCATCCCCGAAATCTTCGGGGTGAACGCCGGAATCCGCAAGAAATGCGATGACTGGGCCGCACTCGGCTATGTCGCGCTCGCCCCCGATATCTTCTGGCGTTTCGCTCCAGGTGTGGAGCTTGATCCCGATGTGCCCGAACAACTCCAGCAGGCCTTCGGTTATTTCGGGCAATATGATCCCGATCTCGGCGTGCAGGATATCGAGGCCGCGATCCGCTGGCTGCGACACGAACAGGCGATCGACAAGGTCGGTCTTGTCGGCTTCTGCCTAGGCGGGCGCATGGCCTACATGGCCGCAGCGCGCACCGATATCGATGCCTCTGTCGGCTATTACGGCGTGATGATCGACCAGATGCTGAGCGAGGCACATGCGATTGCCAATCCGCTCATGCTGCACATTCCCACGGCCGATCACTTTGTCGGGCCAGATGCGCAGGCTGCGATCCATGCCGGGCTCGACAGCCATCCCAAGGTCGTGCTGCATGATTATGTCGGGCTTGATCATGGTTTTGCCGCCGAGATGGGTTCCCGTCGGGATGAGGCCGGAGCGAGCCTCGCCGATCAGCGCACGCGCGATTTCTTCAAGGCGCACCTGACCTGAGCCGAACTCACGCCGCGCCGTCGTAACCCGCGATCAGGCGGGCGACGGCGGCGTGGTCCTCCTCGGGCACTTCAGGACGCCATATCTCGAAGAGCAGCACCCGGCAGATGAGGCGCGTATTGAGCGCAACCCTGCCGGCGCCGAATCGCGCAAACGCAGCGCGGCCAGCCCTTCGGCAATGAGGCTTTCAGCGGGCGGAGCGGTTGTCATCCGCCCGAGACTAGCGCAAACCTGCGCTGGATCAATGTCAGGCCGCTGCCATGCGTCCACAAGGCAGCGTAGCATATAGGAGAGAAACCCCATGCAAACCGGCCTTGCCGCCTGGCACCGTTACATGCAGACCGGCGATCCAGCCCTGCTCGAAACCCTGATCGCACCCGACGCGGTGTTCCATTCCCCGGTGGTGCACACACCGCAGGCCGGTCACGCCAAAGTGCTGATGTACCTCACCGCCGCAGGTCAGGTCTTCGCCGATACCAGCTTCACTTACGTCCGCGAACTGGTTGATGGCCCGGAAGTATGCCTCGAATTCAGCGCCACTGTGGATGGCATCCACGTCAACGGCATAGACCTTATCCGCTTCGACCTCGAAGGCCGGATCGTCGATTTCAAGGTCATGGTGCGGCCGCTGAAGGCGATGAACAAACTTTGGGAGA
>CANFIV010000102.1 GCA_947446935.1 Sphingomonadaceae bacterium
ATATAGGCGTGGAGCTGAAGATAGAGCCCGTTCTTGAGCCGCAGCGGCTTGAACTGGTCTTCGGTCAATTCGCCCGAAAGACGGCGCGCCACTTGCCCGCGGAATTCCTCCACGCGCGCATCGACCATGGCCTGATCGTATTGGTCATACTGGTACATGTTCAGATCACCTGCTTCGCAGCTTCGGGGTCGCCGGGTTTCAGCGAGAGATCGAGGCGCACGGTCGGGCCCAATGCGCGGATGCGGTCCTTGATATGCGCGGCGCGCACGCCTTCGGCGGTGCGGGTCGCCGCGATCGCATAGCTCGCGTTCACGCGCTGCGCGGCTTCTTCGGCCGCAAGGATCGCTGCCGCCGCATCGCCCACGTCTACCGCGTCGTTCACATCGCGCGACCAGCCTGCGCCGTCCCACCAGACAACATCGCCGCTGCCCAGATCATTCCCCGTCAAAATCTTCACGCAGCGTTCTCCGCAATCTTCAGCAACTCATGGGCCTGCTCGCGCGCGGCCACTTCACCAATCACGATCAGGGCTGGGCTCTTCACCCGCTCGGCGTCAACCAGCGCGCCAAGCCCCGCAAGCGCACCGCGCAAAACGCGCATTGTGGGTCGCGCGGCGTTCTCGATGACCGCGATGGGCATGTCCGGCGCAAGGCCATCGGCCATCAGCTTTTCCGCAATCGCATCGCTCGTCGCGACGCCCATGTAGATCACCAGCGTGCGGCCCACGCCCGCAAGGCCCGCCCAGTTCTGGTCATTCAGACCCTTGCACTGACCGGCGACGAAGCTGACGATCGAGGCGCTGTCGCGGTGCGTCAGCGGGATCTGCGCCGCCGCCGCCGCGCCCAATGCCGCGCTCACGCCAGGTACGACCTGAACCGGAACCCCGGCGGCATGGCAGGCCTCCGCCTCCTCGCCCCCGCGCCCGAAGATGAACGGATCGCCGCCCTTCAGCCGCACCACATCGCGACCGGCCAATGCCTCGCGCACTAGGAGCGCGTTGATATTGTCCTGCGGCATCGTGTGCCGGGCGCGCTGCTTGGCCACCGAAATCATCCGCGCGCCTTCCGGCACCATGGCGAGGATTGCGGGATCGACCAGCCCGTCATGCACCACCAACGTGGCCGCCTCCAGCAACCGCGCCGCGCGCAAGGTCAAAAGGTCCGGATCGCCGGGCCCGGCGCCCACGAGGAAGACCGTTCCGATTCTGGTGGGCGCGAGATCCATGGCTGGCAGATGGTCCTTCGTCCCGGCAATCGCCAGCGAGGAAAGCTAGGGGGCGGGTTAGATCAGCTTTAGCCGGAGGCTCGCGCGCCCACGGGAGGGCGCAAGCGACAACACCAGGCGTGCGCGCCGTCGCCGAAGTTTTCTTGTGTTCGCAGTTCGAACGGGGCTTAATGGGATCAAGATTTAAAGCGGGGGAGAAGCCGAATGGAACTGGTGCACGAGTTCACCTTCAGAGCCGGTCTGAAGCCAGCCCTTCCAATAGGCGCAGGCCCCATCGGCACGCGCATGTATTACGAGATCGACGGCGGAGAAGTGGTGGGCGAGCGGCTGAACGGAGCCATCCGCGGGGGCGGTGAGTGGGCGCTGATCGGGCCCGATGGCTACCTGCGGGTGGACGTCCGCGCGCAAGTCGAAACCCCCGATGGTGCGTTTTTGTATGTGCAGTATTTCGGCCTGCTTGAGATGAATGCAGCCGTCATGAGCGCCATCGAAAACGGCACCGGGACCGAGTTCACCGATCAATACTTCTGCACCAATCCGCGGATCGAGACCGGGGACCCCCGCTACAGCTGGGTCAATACGACGTTCTTCGTCGGCGAAGGCCGAGTCCTGCCAGGGCTCGGGATTGAATATCGTGTCTACCGTCCGGCAAGGGGCGCTGCCGGGTAGTACAATCCCGCGCTCATCTAACCAGCCTCACCGTTCGTCCCGCGCCCCGCCAGCGCCTCGGCCAGCCGCCGCAGCCCATCCGAATCGCGCAGCGCCACGTCGGACTGGGGCAGCGGGATCTCTACCCCGTGCGCTTTCAGGCTGTGCCACGCCGCCTTCAGCACGTCGGACTGCACATTGGCGACGCCGTTTTCCGGGTCCTCGATCGAGACGTAGATCAGGAGTTCAATCGCGCTCGGCCCGAAGGCGTGGAGTAGCACTGAAGGCTCCGGGTCGGCCAGCACGCGCTGCGCGGTGGTTGCGGCTTGCACCAGCAGCCGCTCGGCCAGCGCGATATCGCTGCCATAGGAAATGTTGATTGGGATCGTGATCCCGACCACCCGTGAGGAATACGACCAGTTCTCCACTTGCGTGGTCATCATGATTTCATTCGGAATCAGTATCTCGCGGTTGTCGCGCGTCGTCAACGAAACCGCGCGCACGCCGATGCGGTGCACCACGCCGAAGGTGCTGCCCTTGGTATCGGTCACCGCGATCACATCGCCCGGCTTGATCGAGCGGTCCATGAGGAGGATCACGCCCGCGATCAGATTGCCGAAGGTCTTTTGCAGGCCAAAGCCAACCGCGAGGCCGAACGCGCCGGAAAACACCGTCAACGTTGTCAGGTTGATACCCAATGCGTCGATGCCGACCAGCACCGCGACGCTCCAGACGGTCACCGTAAGCAGCTTCTCACCGAGTGCGCGCTGCGTCCCGTCGAGGCCCTTCAGCCCGCGCACCATGCGCCGCCCGACCCGGCTCACCACCCGCCCGAAGACGAGCACCGCGATCACGACGAAGACCATCCACACCGCATTGAACAGCGAGATATGCGTGCGGCCCACATCGAAGCCGACATCGTCGAGCGAGGCCACCCAATCGTTGATCTGCGCGTTGATCTGCCGGTGAAGTTTCGACCAGTTGCTCATGCGGCCGCTTCCCAAGCTGCCAGCCCGCGCTCCAGATCGGCGATCAGATCGGCGGTATCCTCGAGCCCGATCGAGAGCCGCACGCCGAACTTGTCAGCCGCGTCCATTCCCGGGAGCGGCCAGGCGCTCGCGGTGCGGATCGCGGCGGGATCGACCGGGGTGGCGAGGCTTTCGAACCCGCCCCACGAAAAGCCGATGCCGAACAACGCCAGTGCGTCGATCAGCGCATCGCGCGCGGCAGAGGTGCCGCCCTTCAGCACAAAGCTGAACAGCCCGCAGCCGCCGCTGAAATCGCGCGCCCACAGCTCATGTCCCGGCGATCCCGGAAGCATGGGGCACAGCACCCGTGCCACTTCGGGCCGGGCCGAAAGCCACTCGGCAATCGCCAGTGCCGACGCGGTCTCCTGCGCGAGCCGGAGGCCCATGGTGCGCAAGCCCCGCAGCATCAGCGAAGCATCATCGGGCGAGACCACATTGCCCAGCCCCTGCGCGCGGACCCGCAGCTTGGTCGCCCACTCCTTACCTGCACTGGCGCTGCCCATCATCGCATCCGAATGCCCGCCTACATGCTTGGTCAGGCTCATCACCGAAATATCGGCCCCGCGCTCCAGCGCCGGAAAGCCGAGCGAGGAGGCCCAGGTGTTGTCGATCACCACAGTGGCCCCCCGCGCTTTCGCGGCGGCGGCAAGTGCAGGGACATCGCAGACTTCCATGGTCAGGCTGCCGGGCGATTCGAGCAGCACCGCCTTCGTGCGCGGGCAGATTGCAGCCGCGAAAGCGGCGGTGTCGGCGGAATTGAACCATCGCGTCTCCACGCCGAAATCCTTGAGCAATCCGCGCCCCATCGCGCGGCTCGGTTCATAGGCGTTGTCGATCATCATGAGCACATCGCCCGGCCGCAGCACCGTGAGCAGCGCGCCCATGATCGCCGCGACGCCGGAGGGATAAAGCACCGTGCCCTCGGCTCCCGGCTCCAGCGCCGTCAGCGCTTCGGCCAGCGCCCACTGCGTCGGCGCGCCGCGCCGGCCGTAGTAGAAATTGCCATCGACATTCGCCGGATGCGCCCTGAGCGCTGCCATATCAGGATAAAGGTGCGTGCTGGCCCGATAGACCGGTGGATTGACCACCGCGCCGGGATGGTCGGCCGTGCCGGTCCAGTCCGCGCGCCGCCCTACGCCGACAAGACGGGTGCCGGTGCCGAGATGTTCGTTGTCATGATCAGCCATGCGGCCCTCTTAGGGCCAATTCGCGCGGAAGGGAATCGCGGGGTTGAGCTCGTTAGCTTGCCGGCCCCAGCGCCTTGGGCATATCAGCATCCGCGCCCCATTCGCTCCAGCTGCCGTCATAGAGCGCCACGTCGTCCTTGCCGATCAGGTGCAGCGCAAAGATCAGGACATTGGCGGTCATGCCTGAGCCGCAGCTGGTGATCAGCGGGCGGGTAAGGTCTACGCCCGCCGCTTCGAACGCGCGGGTGATCTCGGCTGTGCTTTTCCATGTGCCGTCGGGTTGGAACAAGCTGGCATAGGGCAGGTTGCGCGCGCCCGGAATGTGCCCGCTGGCAAGGCCGGGCTTGGTCTCCGCCACATCGCCGGTAAACCGGCCTGCGCCGCGCGCATCAACGACCAGTTCGGTCTGCGCGGTCAGGTTGCGCAGCACATCGGCCTTGCTGCGGACCGCGCGGTCATCGCTCCACACAGTGAAGTGCCGGTGCCGCAATGTCTCGCGCCCTTGCGCGCATTTGCGCCCCTCGGCCTTCCACTTGGCAATGCCGCCATCGAGCAGGGCGACATTGCTTGCACCGAACATCGTCAACATGAACCATGCGCGGGTGGAGGAGTGGATCGGGCTGTCGTCATAAAGCACGATGCGGCTGCCATCGCCGAGCCCCAGGCTCTGCATCCGGCTGGCAAAGCGCTCGGCCGAAGGCAGCATGTTCATCCCCGGCGCGGCGGGATCGACCAGATGCGCGATGTCCATGAACACCGCGCCCGGGATGTGGCACGCCTCGTATTCCAGCACCGGATCGCGCCCGTGCTCGGGCAGGAATGCGCTCGCGTCGACGATGCGCAGATCGCTCGCGCCCAGCTCGTCCGCGAGCCATTGGGTCGTGACCAGGGAATCCATCGGTGTACTCCGTCCTGCAGTGCCGCCCGTCTTCGCGGGTCGTTTAACTTGCTGATTAACTCTGCCTACCGCTGACGTCACCCCTTCATCGGCTCTATCGGTCGGCTTGCCCTCGCGCCCGGGCGGGTGCATGGGCGCGGCGCAAGAAAGGAATCTCGCCCATGACCATGTCCGGTGCGCCGCTGCATCTCGGCCAGAACAGCACGCTGCCCGCCTCGCCCGAGGCCGCTGTGCTCGATTATGTGCCCAATCCGCGTGCCGGTTTGCTCTATCTGGTGCGCTTCGCCGCCCCTGAGTTCACCTCGCTCTGCCCGGTCACTGGCCAGCCCGATTTCGCGCACATCGTGATTGATTATGCGCCGGGTGAGACGATTGTGGAATCCAAGTCACTCAAGCTGTTCTTGGGCTCTTTCCGCAACCATGCCGGCTTTCACGAGGACGTCACCGTCGGCATCGGCCAGCGCCTGTTCAGCGAAATGCAGCCGCGCTGGCTGCGCATCGGCGGCTACTGGTATCCACGCGGCGGCATTCCCATCGACGTGTTCTGGCAAAGCGGCCCCCCGCCCGAGAGCCTGTGGCTGCCCGAGCAGGGGGTTCAGTCCTATCGTGGCCGAGGTTAGAATACCTCAGCGGCGGTAGTAGCGACCGCGGTATCCGCCGGTTTCCTGATCGATCCAGGCACGGATGCGGATGTAGTCCTTGCCGATTTCCCGCGCCGACTCGAAATCACGCTCAGCGCATTCATGGCGTTCCCGGTCCTGCAGGTCGTCGATCGCGGTCTGGATGCGGCGAGCGGTCCAATCGTTGATCTGGCCGTGGTTCACTTCCGTGCGTAGGCGGTTCTCGATCATGTAGCCGCGCTGGCCGGAACAGGTGGTATCGACGAGATAGCGGTTGATCGAGGCCTGCTCACGGGGATCGCGATAGGTATCGCCGTATCCGTAGCCGTTGCCGTAGCCCTGTCCGCGCCACGACTGAGCGCTGGCCGGGCCGGCCACTGCGAGGGCGCTGGCGAGGGTGATGGCTGCAATCAGGCTTTTGGAAATCGTATTCATCGTCGTTCCCCTTCACTGGTTCCGATGAAAGCAATC
>CANFIV010000103.1 GCA_947446935.1 Sphingomonadaceae bacterium
GGGCTGCGAGGCCGCGAAATCGTCGATCAGATAGCGCAGCACGCACCTGCGCCGCTCAAGCACGCGCGGATCTGCATGGTTCGGGCCATCAGCCCTTGTTGCATCAGACATGCGCACCACCTGCCGGCTGCACCATCTTCTGAACCATGGTGATCGCGTCCATCACCACTTCGGTCGCCGACCAGCGCCCGCCATCGTGGTACCAGAGCGCAATCCAGCTCAAGAGGCCGCTGACCCAGATCGCGGTGCGCGAAGGCGCGGCCACGTCGAACTCGCCGCTGCGTTTGCCGCGCTCGAGCAGTGCCGCCAGCTTGGTATCGAAAGTGTGGCGCAGATCGCGGATGCGGCGCGCGTCTTCGGGCAGCAGACTCTTTTCCTCGCGCAGATAGACGCTGATATAGCGCTGGTTCTCGATGATGATGCGCGCGACGCGCTCCACCACGATCTTGAGCTGCTCGGTCGCCGTGCCTTCCACGCTGAGCGCCTCTTCCAGCGCGGTCAGCGAAAGCTGAATGCCAGTCTGGCAGATCTCGTAGAGCAGTTCGCCCTTGTTCTTGTAGTACGAGTAGATGAACGGCTTGGTGACATTGAGCTGCTCGGCCACCGAATCCAGCGTCGTCGCCTCATAGCCATTGACGAAGAAGAAGTGGCTCGCCTCCTCGAGAATCCGGCGGCGCTTGTAAGCGGTGATCTCGTCCTTGAGCTGGGCGGCGGCGCGCTTCTTCTTCGGTTTGTCCATGATGTCGGCAAAATCAGTTTCTAGACGCTCCGGGGCTTCGGCAAGTTTGTGCATCAGCCCATCGCGGTCCGCAAGATTTCCATCACGTCCGCAGCCGTCTTGATCGGCCGCGGGTTGGTTCGGCCCCAGATATCTTCGAGCGTGTATTCCGAGACGAGCTTGAGCTGGTCCTCCCCGACGCCGACTTCCTTTAGGCTGCGTGGCATGCCGAGCCCACGGATGAGCGCATCGAGCAGTTCCGAGGCCGGACGCGAAGCATCACCGAGACATGCGCTGATGCGCTTCTGCCGTTCGGCATTCACCGAAAGGTTGAAGGCGAGGACATAGGGCGACATCACGCAAGAGGTATAGCCATGCGGGACATCGCAAGTGCCGCCAAGCACGTGGCCGATGGCATGGCTCGCCCCCATCGGCACGCCGCCGATGATCGGGATCATCGATTGCCACGCGCCGATCTGGCATTTGAGCCGCGCATCGAGATCGGTCGGATCTGCCTTCACCGCCGGGAGCCCGGCCGCGAGCAGGCGCAGCGCGCTGTCGGCGATGCCGTCGCAGAAATCATTCGAGAGGAACGAAGCAAGAGTCTCGGTCGCATGATCTACCGATCGCACGCCGGTGGAAAGCCACAGCCACTCGGGCGTGTGCACTGTGATCGCCGGATCGAGCACAACGCAAACCGGGACCATCTCGCGCTGGGTATAGGCCTGCTTGAGCTTGATCGCTTCGTCCGTCGCCCCAGAGAGCGGATTGAATTCCCCGCCCGAAAGCGTCGTCGGCACGCAAATCGCGCGCACGTCGGGCCCTTCGAAATCGGGGATGACCATGGCGCCGGTTTCATCCACCCGCACGCGGTAGTCGTCGAACTGCTCGATCGTGGTGATGTTATGCTTGAGGCAGATCAGCAGGATCTTACCCGCATCCGTAACAGAACCGCCGCCGACCGTGACGACCAGATCGGCACCGGCCTCGCGCGCGCTGGCTGTGGCGGCGAGTACATCGCTACGCGGGGCGTGGGGCTGGATGCCATCATGCGTCGCGGCATGGCGCGACCCCAGCGCTGCCTCGATCCGCCGGATCTCGTCCGTTTGCCGGTTGAGGAAGCTGCTCGCCAGAATGAAAACACGCTTCGCGCCGCGCGCCGCCGCTTCCTGCGCGACCGCTTCGGCCGCCGGAACGCCCAGCGTGACGCGTTCGGTTGCCGTGAGCATGACCTGTGAAGCTGTAACCATCGCCGCTCTCCCACCAATTGCTTTATTTATACTGCTTGGTAGCAATTATGGAATGTGGGTCAACCGTGCAATACGGATCGGGCCCGGAGGCTCACGAAGCAGCCCACCGTATCATGGCGGCAGTCGATAGGATTGGCGGTAAAGCGCTGGCGCACATGGGAATCTGGCTCTCGGATTCGAACCGCAGGGTGCGCTCCGCCTGCCAACCTTATCGCCAAGCGCGATCACTGTGACAGAGCCAGCGTCAGCACTATCGCCAGTTTACGCGCCGTTCGGGAAGCTGGAGGGATGGCGGTGCGCTGTGGTGCGGCGTGTGTGCGCAGGAGCGGATGAATGCCAGTCAATGCCCGCCAAATCGTGCTGGCTCGTCGGCCGAAAGGGCCTCCGCATCTTGATGACTTTGCTTTGCGCGATGCCGCCCTCGATGCTCCGAGAGCGGACGAGGTGCTGGTGCGCAATCTGTGGCTTTCGCTCGATCCCTACATGCGGCTCTCGATGAGCGATCAGGGCGGTCTTCACGGGACAGTTCCACTCGGCGCGCCGCTGCCCGGCGGGGCGCTGGGCGAAGTCATAGCCAGCGCCAGCGCAGACTTGCCTGTGGGAAGCCTTGTCCTCTCCATGGCGCATGGCTGGCGGGATCACTACCTCGCCCCAGCGTTGCAGCTCCAGCCATTGAGCCCCGCAGCTTGGCCAATCCAGCGCTCTCTCGGGCTCTATGGCCTGACCGGTATCACCGCCTGGGGCGGTATCCACGGCGTGCTGAAGCCGCAGCCGGGTGAGACGCTGTTCGTGGGCGCTGCCGCCGGTGCGGTCGGCTCGGTTGCGGTACAGTTGGCAAAGCGCGCCGGCGCGCGGGTGATCGCCTGCGCCGGATCGGATGAGAAATGCGCCTGGATCACTTGCACGCTGGGCGCGGACCATGCGATCAATTATCGCCGCGAGAACCTCGGCGCCCGCCTCGATGCGCTGGCACCCGATGGACTTGCAGCGGCGTTCGACAATGTTGGCGGCGAACAGCTCGAAATCCTGATCGACGCGATGGCACCGCATGGGCGGATCGCGCTGTGCGGGGCAATCGCGCTTTATGATGGGGCGAATTATCGCGCCGGCCCACGCAACCTGTTCGCGGCAATCGAGAAGCACGTCAGCCTCACGGGGTTCAACGCCGGGTTCTATTTTGGCGAGGCGCCGCGCATTATCGCCGACCTTGCCGCCGCCGAGGCCGAGGCCGAGGCCGAGGCCGAGGGCGCGCTGATCCATGAAGAGACTATTGTCAACGGGCTGGAGGCCATGCCGCAGGGCTTTATCGACCTGCTGGCGGGGGCCAGTCGCGGCAAGATGCTGGTGAGGATTTAGCGATGGATCTTGGGATTGCGGGGCGCAAGGCGCTGGTCAATGGCGGCAGTGCGGGCATGGGGCGCGGCGCCGCGCTGGCGCTCGCGCGCGAGGGTGCAGAAGTGTTCATTTCCGCACGAGGTGCCGAGCGGCTCGAGGCGACCTGCGCCGCCATAGCGGCTGAAACAGGTGCAAGAGTACATCCGATCATCGCCGATCATGCCAGCGACGAAGGCCGCGCAGCGATCCTTGCCGCCTGCCCTGATCCCGACATCTTCGTTGCCACATGCGCCCCGCCGCCTTTCACGGGCGATTTCCGCGAGGTTTCGCGCGAGGCCTTCGAACGCGCCGTTTCAACCGCGCTGCTCAGCCCCATCGACTACATCAAGGCAGTATCCGGGCCGATGGTGGCGCGACGCTGGGGTCGGATCGTCAATATCAGCACCGGGGCCGCGAAGTACCCGGCCGCGATGCGCGTGCTCTCCGGCCCGCCACGCGCCGCGCTCGCCAATTATTGCCACGCGATCTCCAAGGAACTGGCCAAGCACAATGTGACGATCAACTCGGTGCTGCCGGGGATGCATAACACTCCGGGGATCGAGGACGTGTTGGGCCCACGCGCCGAGGCCAACGGGCGCACCTACGACGAGGAAGTCGCCGCCTTCATCAAAGCGGTGCGCCTGCCCGCCGGGCGCTTCGGCGATGCCGAGGATCTGGGTGCGCTGGTGGCGATGTTCTGCAGCGCGCAGGCGAGCTACATGACTGGCCAATCGCTGGTGGTCGACGGCGGAATTGGCACCTCTACCTTCTAGGTTCCAGCCTGATAGCCCGCCCCGCGCACCAGCTTCCCCGGCCTCGCACCCGTCGAGCGGTCGAACCTGCGAATAACCTCGCCCGCCACGATGGTCGCATCATAGCCGGTCGCGCGCTGGTGCAGGCGGCGCCCGCCCGCAGGCAGATCGCGCACCACTTCGGGCAAATGCAGCGTGAGACCATCGAGGTCGATCACGTTGAGATCGGCCCGCGCACCGGGCGTGAGCAGGCCGCGATCATTGAGCCCAACGGCGCGTGCCGCCTTCTGGCTCAGCATGTGCACTGCCTCGGCGAGCTCCAGCCGCAGCGGCCCCTCCCCTTTCACGAACTGGGTCAGCAAATAAGTCGAATAGCTGGCATCGCAAATCGCCCCGTAATGCGCGCCGCCATCGCCAAGGCCGGGCACGCAAAAGGGATGGCGCAGCATTTCGTGCGCACTTTCGAGCGTGCCGTTCTCGTAGTTGCCGAGCGCAGCGAGAAACAGCCCCCTGCCACCCGTCGAAAGGATTCGCTCATAGGCGATCTCCTGCGGGGTGCAGCCGCGCGCCTCGGCTTGCCCGGCCATGCTCAGGTGCCTAGGCGGGGCATAGTCCGGCGGATTGTCGAGAGGAAACAGCCAGCGCCAATTGCGCGCGAGCGCGTTGAACGGGTGCCCGGGGGCAAAGTCCTCGGTGAGAAGCGCGGCGCGCAAGCCGGGATCGCGCATCGCGGCGACTTGTTCGTCGATCGAAAGATGCGCGATTTTATCCCAGCTTGGGCACAACACAAAGGGGTGCACCGTCAGCTCCAGCCCCGCGATCAACCCGATCGGGCGCGGCATCACTTGCGCATGGGCTACCCCGCCGGCCGCATTGGTCGCCTCAAGCATCTCCAGCACCCGCCGCCAGCGCGGCGGCGCATCGTTGCCCGAAGCGAGCGTGAACGTCGCCGGGCGGCCGCTGGCGGCGATCACCCGCTCGATCACGCGGTATTCCTTGTCCCAGCCGACAAAGGCATCCAGCACTACCTGAAATGTCCCCGCGCCCGCATCGGCCATGCCGCGCGTGATCGCTTCCAGTTCGGCAATGTCGGCGTCAAACGTCGGGATCGCCGCGCCATCGGCACCTTTGTGGATCGAGAGGCGCGAGGTGGCAAAGCCGATCGCCCCGGCGCGCATCGCCTCGGCGGTCAGGCGGCGCATCTCTGCAAGATCATCGTCAGTGGCCGCCTCGCGCGCTGCGCCGCGCGCCCCCATGGCGTAAACCCGCAAGGGGGAATGCGGGAGATAGGCGGCCACATCGATGTCGCGCTTTCCGGCAGCGACTTTGTCGAGATATTCCGGGAAGGTCTCCCAGTCCCAGGAAAGGCCCTCGGTCATCACCACGCCGGGGATGTCCTCCACGCCTTCCATCACGTTGATAAGCATTTCATGATCGGCCTTGCGGCAGGGCGCGAAGCCGACACCGCAATTGCCCATCACCGCCGTGGTCACCCCGTGTGCGGATGAGGGCGAGAGCTCCTCGGCCCAGATGCACTGGCCGTCGTAATGCGTATGGACGTCGATGAAGCCAGGTGTGACCACGCGCCCTTTCGCGTCGATTTCCTCCGCGCCGCGCCCGCTGAACGCGCCGATTGCCGCAATCCGCCCGCCTGTGATGGCGATATCGCCCTCGATCAGATCGCCGCCGCTGCCATCGGCAATCGTGCCGGCGCGGATTACCACATCATAGTCGGCCTGCATCGCCTTACCCTCCGTTCACAAGCCGCACGATGCCGCCAATCAGCGAGCCGAGTACGAAGATATAAATCGGCGGCATCGAGATATAGAGCGGGATCAGCCGCTTCTCCGCCGCCTTGTGATAGCCGAGTGCATAGAGCACCCGCATGAATGGCCAGACCGCACCGATTCCCGCCGCCCATAACGGGCTTACGACATAGGCAAACAGCCAAAGGCCAGGCAGAAACAGCACCA
>CANFIV010000104.1 GCA_947446935.1 Sphingomonadaceae bacterium
AGCCGCGCCCCGCCTCCGCGCGCGCTGCCCGGCGATGTTTCGACCAATGGCGCGGCCCAGCAGCGGTTCATCAGATCGACCAGTTGCCACGCCCGCCGATAACTCATCCCCATCCGCCGCCCCGCGCCGGAAATCGAGCCCTCCGCCGTGATCGCATCGAGCATGTCCGCCTTGCCCGGCCCCATGGCAATCGCATCGCCGCAGAGGATCTGGAGCTTGAGCTTGAACGGAGAAGGGGCGCTGGTCATGCTACAGGATGTAACCCCGCAGCCCCGACCGCTCAAGCGGCGCGGGCTCGGGGTTGGGGCATGGCGTGCGATCCCCGCTTATGCTGAGCTTTTCTAAGCACTGTCCTTGCATTGGCAGCGCAGGACTGACTCCGGTCGAAGCCTTCGCGGAGCAGCCTGCAACAGAAAAGGGCAGGGCCGCGCGAAGCGAACCTGCCCTTTCCTGCCCGCAAAGAAAGCTGTCAGAGTACGAAGTCGCTCGCGTCCAGCGTCGGTACGTGGTCGAGCCGGATGACGAAGTCGGCAGTGCCGTCGCCGTTGGTGTCGCCGGCCACGAAGGTGTGGCCCTTGATCAGTTCGTAGCGCAGTTCGCCCGCTGTATTGCTGAAGGCGGCGGTGCCGATAAAGCTGAAGGCCTGATCGCCATCGGTGTTCACGTCGGCATCGACTGCGGAGAGATCGATGTGATCGCCCTGCTCGTGGCTGAAATCGGCAACGAGATCCGCACCCTTGCGCACCGCGCTGGCGAAATCGCCGTCGGCGAACACGAAAGTATCCGCGCCGAGCCCGCCGACGAGGACATCGCGGCCTGCGCCGCCCGCCAGGATGTCGTCGCCTGCACCGCCCTTGATCACGTCATTGCCGTCCGCGCCGCTGAGGTCGTCCGCGCCCAAGCCGCCGTCAACCCGGTCCGCACCTGCGCCGCCGTCGATGGTGTCAGTGCCTTCGCCGCCCTGCAGGATATCGGTGCCGGCATCGCCGGTCAGGGTGTCGTTGCCCGTGCTGCCGACGAGATGGTCGTTGCCGTCGCCACCGTCGAGTGTGTCGTTGCCGACGCCGCCGTTCAGAAGGTCGTTGCCGGCATCGCCGCCGAGGGTGTCGTCGCCAGCGCCGCCGCGGATGTGGTCGTCGCCTGCGCCGCCGTGCTCGGTGTCGTTGCCCTTGCCGCCGCGGATAGTGTCGTTGATGTTGCCGTCGTGGTCCTGATCGTCGGCGATGCCATCCTTGTGATCACCGCCGGGGCCGCCGTGCGCGTCGGGGCCGGGCAGGATCGGGGTGCCGTCGAGCGTGGTGATAGTCATGCCGCCATCGACATAGAGCGAAGCATCGTCGGTGGTGTCGGCGGTCTGGTGGAACACGTCGAGCGCGATATGGTCGGCAAACGTGCTCGTGAGCGTGACATCGCCCGTTCCCGCATCGAATGAGAGGACCTGATTGGGATGCAGGTGCACGGCCTCGGTCGAGCCATCCTCAACCTTGAACATATCAATCGAATCGGCGTTGACTATGAACTGGAAGATATCAGTCATTAGCGGGATCCTTACTTGGGAGACCCGATCCAAATCACCACAAAAACCTGCCAAATTGTAAATGCCGCGCAGTAGATGGCGAGCAGCTTGATGGCCTGGTTGCCATGCCGCGTGAGTCGATGGAAAAAATTAACGATCGCCTGCAGCAACCTTCCTTGGGCGGTACGCCGGAGCTACCATCCAAGTCCGCAGTGGCCGCTCTCCAAAACTTATTTCACGGGTTCCGATTCAAGCCGCCTCGCGCGCTGCGCCAAGCATGCGATCCGCCAGTCGTCGACCTGAAATCCAGGCGCATTCGACTCGCGGGCCCAGCAGCCAGTCACCGCATGCCCCGATGCGCAGCGCCCCGTTCCAAAGGCAGCTGAGGCCGGTACCGGCCGAAAGCGCATAGCGCCAACGATGGATCGACTGTGCCATCGGCGCGGACAGCGCCCCTCCGGTCGCCTTTGCCAACGCGCCGAGGAGGTGCGGGCCGACGTCTTCCGGTGTCATCTCCAGATGCGCGGTGGACCATTGCGGCGTGGCCTGAACCACCCAGCTTTCGGGTCCGCCGCGGCCTGGCTTGGCGCTGTTGCGCGCCGCCCAAGCGAGAAGGCCGTGATCACGCACGGTATGTTCGCCAAACGGCAGCGGCGCGTCGAAGGCAAACATGCCGGTCCAGCACGGTTGCGAGCGGGCATAGAGCGCGGCACGCGCCAGATCGAAATCATGGAGCGTGAGAATGGGGGCGGCCTGCTCGGCGGGGAGTGCGAGCACGGCGGCATCGAAATGCCTGAGCGGCATGCCTTCACCGAGCAGGCGCCAACGCCCACCCTCACGCGCCAGACCGCTGACATGGTGGGCGAAATGCACATCATGTTGTGCAGCAAGTTCCTGCAAGACGGAGTTCATCGTCGGCACGCCGATCCAGGCATCAGGCCGGGCTTCAGGCCAGCGCGCGGCAAGACCTGCTTCCGACCAGCGCGCCACTTCGTCTGCAAATCCGGGATCGCGCACGGTGAAATATTGTGCACCGAAATCAAACGAGGCGGAACCCTGGGGGGTATCCAGCAGCCTGGAAGCCATGCGCCCGCCAGGGCGGCGACCCTTGTCGAACAGCGTGACGGACCAGCCGCTTGCCGCCAGAACTTGCGCGCAAGAGAGGCCGGCCATGCCAGCCCCGATGATTGCTACAGTGGGCATCGTTCGGATGACCGTCACCGGCGCCCCATCAGCGCGAGCACTTCCTTCCGGCTGCTTGGATTATCGAGAAAGCAGCCGAGCATGCGGCTGGTGATCATGCCGACGCCGGGAGTGCGCACGCCGCGCCCGGTCATGCAACCGTGCTGCGCCTCGATCACTACGGCCACGCCCTGCGGCTGGAGATTCTGCCAGATGCACTGCGCGACTTCGCTGGTCAGCCGTTCCTGGATCTGCAGGCGGCGGGCATAACCTTGAAGCACGCGCGCCAGCTTGGAAATACCCACGACGCGGTTGCGCGGCAGATAGGCGATCGACGCGGTGCCGGTGATGGGTGCGAGATGGTGTTCGCAGTGCGACTGGAAGGGAATGTCGCGCAGCAGCACGACCTCGTCATACCCCGCAACTTCGCTGAAGGTGCGCTGCAGGTGGAGGCCCGGGTCCTCGTCATATCCTGCGCAATATTCGCGCCAGGCGCGAGCCACGCGCTTGGGCGTATCGGAGAGGCCTTCGCGCTGCGGGTCGTCTCCGGCCCAGCGCAGCAAGGTGCGGATCGCCTCCTGAACGGGTTCGGGCACGGCCAGCTTGCCGCTTTCGTCGAGCGAATCAAAATCGTGGCTGACGTAGTTCAAGGCAATCTCCATGCGTGATCCGGCGACGCAGCCTGATCCGGTTGCGAAAACGCCGGGCGCAAGCCTTGGACGCGCGGCGCACTTGCCCTACGCAAACTTAATTACCCATGCGGCTCACTTATGGCTAAGATCGGGAAGGGCCCTGTTTTTGGGAACATGGACCTAAGGGCAATTGCGCTTCAGGCGCAGGAGCCGAAGGGGAAGAGCATGACAATAGGCGCAATGATAGACAACAGCCTCGTGGCAGCGGTGGTGAGCAACCCTCGTCTTCCCGACAATCCTATCGTGGGTTGCAACACCGCGTTCATGGAATTGACCGGCTACGGGAAAGACGAAATCATTGGCCGAAATTGCCGGTTTCTGCGGGGGCCAGGCACTGAACCGGAGCTGACCGCCCAACTGCGCACGGGCATTGCGTCGCGTATGCCGGTGATGGTGGAGATCCTGAACTACAAGCGTGATGGCACCCCGTTTCGCAACGCTGTGATGATCGCACCGATCTTCGATGCGGCGGGCGAGCTAGAATGGTTCCTTGGCAGCCAGGTGGAAATCGCGGGGGCAGCAGATGCTGTGCCGAGCGCCCGCGTTGCTGAAGCGCGCGAAAAGGTAGCCGCGCTTTCGCGCCGTCAGCGCGAAATTCTGGAATGCATCGCCGCTGGCCGGCTGAACAAGCAGATCGCATATGAACTCGGGCTCAGCGAGCGGACCGTGAAGCTGCACCGCGCCGCAGTGTTGCGCGCGCTGGGCGTGCGCACCAGCGCCGACGCGATCCGTATGGCGATCGAAGCAGGCCTCTGAGGGACCTGCCCTCTCGGACAGGTTGAGAGCCGGAGCCGGCGACCCCACCTCGATGATATCGGGTCGAGGGAGCACAGCTCCTCTTCGCGGTTGCACATGGGCGCGGGCTTTCCGGTTCCCCCCGCTTCACCGGGAGGTCCGCGCCTTAGTTTCCCGAGCATCTTTTGGCGAAGAACGCGGAGTGTCTCGTCTCTATCGCCAGCGGATGACGAAGCGACATGCTTCATCCCCATGGGCGCAGCATTCCTCTTGGGAAACGGTCACGCTCGGCGAGACGAGCGTACGGAAAAGATGGGTGAACACGCCGCGGTGCCATGGGCATCCGGGCATCGCGATAGGATTGCCCGCAATCGTGATCGTGATTGCGCCATTGCCAGTGTGGGCGGAAAAGGCGCCAGAGCCGGCAAAGGTCCAGGCATGCTTCGCAATCGCGCTGACCAGCAGGCGCGCTGCCCATGCGGCCGGTATCCGGCGCAGCAACCATTGCGCGCCGCGCGGAATACGGTGCGCGAGGAGATAGTCTGCGGTGCGTTGACCCGCTTCCCACGAAAGGTCGTCCCAGTCGCGGCCATGCCGTTCCATAACTGTCTGGTGCAGCGCGGCGGCCTCGCGCTCGTCGGTCATCCGCTCTGGCGCGGCGGCGAGATATTTCGCAAGGCCTGCCGCACGGAGCGCAGTGCGGCGTTCCTCCGCGCCGAACCGGTCCTGCAGCACATCGGCGAGCTGGATGATCGCGTTCGGGCCGACCTTTCCTGCGAGTTCTGCGGCAACCGCGCTCATATATGGGCTACGCCGCCGAGCGCTGTCTCGGGCGTAGGGGAAGGGTTGAACGCGTCCTGTTCATCCTCGCTCAGTTGCTCCGTTCCGCTACCGCAGGCTTTCACCACGCCCGCCGCTTCGTGGACCACTGCGCCGCGCGTCACCGCCTTGCGGCTGCGTTCGGCGGCGGCCACCCAGTCGGCGGTTTGCGCGGGTGCGATCTTTCGGCTTCGGTCGAACCGGAAATCGACCTTTCCGCGCGATTGCGGGCCCCAGTAGTTCACACGGCCAAGGTCATAGAACGTGCGCTGGAACCCGGCCTTGAGGAAGGCCTTGAGGCAGCCGAGCAGATACTTGCGACGGTAGCCGGTGCCTTGCCACGGATAGGAGAACAGCGCTTTGCGCATATAGAACCGGCGATAATTGTTCATCACCCGGTCCAGCAGCTCGCCCCGGTCCATCGCAGCCGGTTTGATGATCGGCGTTACGAAATTGTACTTGTCGAAATCGTGGATCTCGACCTTGTCACCCAGTTCCTCGAACAAGTTGGAGAAGGGCCAGGGCGTGTACATAGACCAGTTGGCAAGGTCCGGCTTCCAGTCCTGCGCCATGCGGTAGGTTTCCTCCAGCGTCTCGGCCGTTTCGTTCTCCAACCCGACGATGAACTGCGCCTCGACAAGAATGTCGGCTTCGCGCAGCAGGCGGATCGCCTTCTTGTTCTGCTCGACCGTGGTCTCCTTGTTGAACAGATCTAGCTTGAGCTGTGCCGCTGCCTCGGTGCCCAGCGAGACGTGGACCAGTCCGGCCTTGCGATAGAGCGCGAGGTATTCTTCATCACGCAGGATATCCGTGACGCGGGTGTTGATGCCCCACTGGATCTTCTCTGGCAGGCCGCGCGCGATCAACTCCTCGCAAAAGGCGATGAACTTCTTGCGGTTGATCGTCGGTTCCTCGTCGGCAAGGATGAAGAAGCCCACGTCGTGGTCGTTCACCAGCGTCTCGATCTCGTCGACCACAGCTTTGGGGTCGCGGATGCGGTAATCGCGCCAGAACTTCCACTGCGAGCAGAACGAGCATGTGAACGGGCAGCCGCGTGCCATGTTGGGAATGGCGACGCGCTTGCCCAG
>CANFIV010000105.1 GCA_947446935.1 Sphingomonadaceae bacterium
CGGGAACAACGAACAACCGAGTGGCGCCTTCAACCTCGGCGGTCACGATGAACAAGTCGGCCGCAGCGCCCCCCAGCACGAATTGCTTGGTGCCCGAAATCCGCCCGTCTCTGACCTTTACGCCCTGCGCCTCGAGCACAAAGCGGCGGCCGGGTTCGGCAAAGGCGAAGGCCGCGATGGTCTCGCCCGCGATGACCGCCGCGCCATGTTCTGTGCCCGCGAGGAGCCGCGCGGGAAGAAACCCGCATTCGAGCCATGGTTCAGCCGCCTGGCCATGGCCCAGCGCCTGCGCGACAACGGCGAGGTCGAGCAATGAACCGCCCATGCCGCCATCCTCTTCGGATGCGGCAAGGCCGATCAGGCCCAGTTCCGCAAGCTCCTGCCAACGGGCGCGATTGAGCCCGCCCGGTTGCATACGCGAGGCAAGGCGCGCGGCAATATCCGTGTCGCCGCAGAATCGCTCGACCGCTGCTTTGAACAGCTCCTGATTCTCATCGAGATCGAAGTTCACGCGGCCGCCTTTGCAAACGTGATGGGAACAGACACGAACCCGCGCAGAAGCAAGTTCGGCGAAACAACCAACTCGGCCCCGTCCTTGATCTTGATATCATCCAGCCGCGCGAGCAGCTGACTGAAGGCCACGGACATTTCCTTGCGGCTCAGCATATTGCCCACGCACATGTGGATGCCTTTGCCAAAGGCCAGATGCGTACGCGCATTGGTGCGCTCGACATCGAAGGCATCGGGGTCCGGATACTTCGCAGGATCGCGGTTTGCCGCAGCGTAGCGCAGCATGATCATCGAGCCGGCCTTGAAGCTATAGCTGCCCAGCTCGCAGTCGCGCATCACAACGCGCCACATGCCGGCAGTCGGCGTATCGAGCCGAAGCACTTCCTCGATCATATTGCCAACCAGCGCCGGATTGGCGCGAACCTTGGCCTGCTGATCGGGATTGCGCGCAAGATGGACGATCCCGCCCGCCAGCGCGTGCGTCGTCGTCTCGTTGCCAGCGACCATGAGCTGCTGGGCAATCGACAGGATCTCGGCGTCATTGAGCGGTGTTTCGCCATCGAGCCGCGCATTGACGACATCGGACAGCAGATCATCGGTGGGTACCGCACGGCGCGCATCGATCTTGACCTTGAGCTGGCGCTGAAAATCAACGATCTCGTGTGCGCACTCGATTTCGCGCTCACGCGGGATCATGTGGCCCAGCCGGTCAGCAAACGCATCAGACCAGCGCTTGACGTTTTCACGCTCGCTCGGCGCAAAGCCCAATTGCTCGCAGATCACCCGCACCGGCAGGCCGACGCTGAACTCGGTGACGAAATCGCACTCGCCCTTATCGATGAAGCCATCGATCAGCGCGTTCACCTTGTCGCGAATCCCGGCCTCCAACGCATTCACACGCGGCATCGAGAAGGCCAGGTTGACCAGCTTGCGGAAGCGCGTGTGGACCGGCGGATCGGCGGTCAACAGCGTGTTGATTTGCGGCCAGCCTTCAGCCAAAATGCCGCTGACTTCGGGATCTTCCGACAAGGCACCCGAGAGAACTGAGCTGAAATCGTTGGAAAAATCTTCGGTCCGCCCGGCTGCTTCCGAGCACATGTCGTAGCTCATCACGATTTTCATGCCCGTTTCGGGCAAGTCGATCACGGGCGAATTGGCATGCGCCCACTGATAGAGCGGAAACGGGTCCTGCATGACCTGAGGATCGAGCAGGCTCATGGCGCTGGTCATTTCATTCATGGTAATCCCATCCAATTCAGGCCATCCATTCAAGGCTCGATGTGGCACTCTCAATTCGGCCGTACCACGCGCGAAATTGCTAGGGTGCCCCTTAGCTGTGCACCATCACCCCGCCATCGACCATGATGCCCTGCCCGGTGATGAAACGCGCATCATCCGTGGCGAGGAAGACCATCACATCGGCGACATCCTCGGGCTGGCCGATCCGCCCGAGCGCCGAGCGGCCAGCGTAATAATCGCGCGCGCCGGTATTGCCCTCGAACAGGTCCTTGGTCATGCCCGTGGCGATCGCGCCCGGCTGTACGCAATTGACCGTAATGCCCTGCGGCCCAAGCTCCATCGCAAGCGCGCGGGTGAGGCCGAGAATCGCGTGCTTGGAGGTAGCGTAGGCGACCAGCCCCGCATCGCCGTAGCGCGACATGATCGAGCCGACATTGACCACGCGCCCCGCCCCAGAGCGCGCAAGCATCGGCAGCAACGCACGCGTGAGTTTCATCGCGGCGGTAACATTGATCGAGAGCGCCGAATCCCACATCGCGTCGGTCATCTCGCCGAACGGACCCGCCGGGCAAACGCCGGCGTTGTTGATCAGGATATCGCAGCCGCCGAGCAGACTTTCCGCCGCACCGGCGATGGCAGCGAAGGAATCGGGGTCCGCAAGGTCAGCCAGCAGTGTGTGCGTGCCGGTGAGCCCATCGCCCACGCGGTCAACCGCGAGCACCGCCACGCCCTCGGCAATCAGCCGGGCCGTGGCCGCCGCGCCCATGCCCGAAGCGGCGCCGGTGACCACCGCCGTCCGCCCCGCGAGATCGCGCCCGCGTGCAATCGACATCAGGCAAACTCCCGCTGGAATTCGAGCATGTCAAAATAATCGCGCCAATGGGTGATCTTCCCATCCGCGTTGATCTCGAACGTGCCCGAGACGCGGATCGCGCGCCAGCGGCCGCCGACCAGAAACTTGTCGGTCCGCTCGGTCAGCACCACGTTGCCGTTCGCGGCAATGTTGTGTGTGATCCACTCGGTGCCCTCGATCGGCGGGAAGCCTGCCATCAGCGCCTGGCACCCGGCAATGCCGACGGCTGGCTCCATCGGGATGTTATGCCATACGATATCTTCGGCCATCATGGCGAAGGCAGCAGGGGCATCGCCGCGGTTCCATGCGGCGATGAAGGCTTCGACGATTTCCTGAGGGCTCATCACGCACTCCTTGGCTGCGCGGTCCAATCCAGCGCATTGGCAATTACACGGCGAACAGCGGGGTTTGCATAAGTATTGGGGCCATCGCCGAACTGGCAATAAACGATAGGTGCCGGCCCGGCCTGCCGTGTCCACGCAATCAGATTGCTGCCCGGCGGATGCGGCCAATCGGCGTTGTCGAACATGCGCCCGGCCACGGCATGCGCGGCGGAATAGAAGTTGGCCGCGATGAACTCATGATCGGCGCGGATGAGCGGCGTCACATCATCCTCGAAGACTTCGGCGAGGTAGAGCTCGTCGTTGACCGGGAAGCTGGCGGGCACGCCTTCCAGCACCGGATGCGCGGCCACCAGTTGCGCGGTATAGTCCACATCATGGCGGTAGCCGGAATCAAGCACAGCGCGGCCGCGCACCTCACCCGGCTGATAAAGAAAGCGGCCGCCGACCAGGTCGCTCCAACCGGTCCATTCCGCCCACCCGGCCAGTGCATGGTGCATCATCACCGCGCCCCGCCGGCTGGCAAAGCGTCGCTCCAGCGCGGCCACGAAAGCGGGGGACGGCGCCTGCGTGGCCACTGTGCCATCGGCAAAGGTATAGCCCGCCATATCGTAGAACAGCATCGCATCTGCCGCCTCCGCCGCACCGTTGGCCACGGGTGCCTCTGCGTCGGGATGGATCAGGTGCGTCACCTCCCAATCCCCAAGCGCAGCCAGAAACGCGGCGAACGGCTCTTCCTCGTAAGGATGGCCACCGCTGAGGACGAGGAGCGTGCGCTTTGCCATGGCTCAACCGATCTTCAGGATCATCTTGCCATCGTTCGCGCCGCTGAAGAGGCGGAGAAACGCTGGAAGGGCCTGATCGATGCCTTCGTCGACATGCTCGTCGAACACCAGCTTGCCCTCACGCACCCAGCCCGCCATCGCGGCAATGCCTTCGCCGAAGCGCGGCACATAGTCAGCCACCAGCAGCCCGGTGATCGAAGCGCGCTTGACGATAAGCTGCCACACATTGCGCGCACCGGTCTTCTCACCCGCGTTGTTGTATTCGCTGATCAAGCCGCAAAGGCCAATCCGCGCGCGCATGGCAAGGTTGTTGAGGCCAGCGTCCAGAATATCGCCGCCCACGTTCTCGAAGATCACGTTGACGCCCTCGGGCGCCGCCGCGGCAAGTTCTGCGGAGAGTTGGTCGACAGACTTTCCGCGATAGTCGATGGCCACATCGAAACCATAGCGTTCCACCAGCCGCGCGCACTTCTCGGGCCCACCGGCAATGCCGATGACTTTGCTGGCACCCTTGATCTTGGCGATCTGGCCCACCAGCGATCCGACCGCCCCTGCCGCGCCGGTCACCAGCACGACATCGCCGGGCTCGGGCTTGCAGACCTCAAGATACCCGAAATAGGCCGTCATCCCGACAGCGCCGAGCACCGAGAGGAAGTTGGTGGGAGAAGGCACGATGCTGGGATCGATCGGCGCGCTGAAACCGCCAGCCATCGAGACCGAGTATTCCTCGATGGCGTTGAGGCCCGAAACCCACTGGCCAACCGGGAAGCCATCCGCCTTGCTCGCGACGACTTCGCCCACAGTGGAGGCGCGCACTGGCGTGCCGAGCGGGATTGGCGGCATGTAGCTCGGCGCATCATCCATCCAGCCGCGCATCGCCGGATCGAGCGAAGCGAAGTGGTTCCGGATCAGGAACTCGCCGTCCGCCAGATCGGGCAGCGGCTCGGATACCAGGCTGAAATCTTCGGCCACAGGCACGCCATTGGGGCGGCGGACCAGCAGGAAACGGCGGTTTACGGTCACGCAGATGCTCCTCGAAGAATTGGCACGCACCCGATTGCGGCGCATAGCCTCAAAAATAGACCCTAGCCCCCGACGCGGCCAAGACGACTGTCAATTTGGCGAGCATTGGCCGGGCTTCGGCCAAACATCGACCTGACATCAGGGGGCGTCCTCCCCATTTTGGCAGGTGCTGGCAGGCCGCATCCCCCGCAAACTGCCATGGCTTAGCTCCGCGCCCGACAGGACCCCCGACCATGGCCGAACCGTTCTTCGATCACCCCTATCTCAGCGGTCATCACGCACCGATGGGCTTTGAGGCCGATGCGCCCGATCTGATCATCGAAGGCAAAATCCCCGAGGACCTCGCGGGCATCTTCTATCGGAACGGGCCTGACCCGCTCTACCCGCCGCGCGAGGGCGACTATCATTGGTTCGATGGCGACGGCATGGTCTTCGCGTTCGAAATCGGCGAGGGCCGTGTCTCGGTGCGCAACCGCTGGGTGAAGACCGACAAGTTCCTGCTTGAAAAGGCGGCGGGCAAGCGCCTGTTCGGCATTTTCGGCAATCCGATGACCTCCGATCCCAGCGTGCAGGGCAAGCGCTACAACACGGGCAACACCAATATTATCCTTCATGGCGGCCAGCTTCTGGCGCTGATGGAAGGCGCGCCGCCGGTGGCGCTCGATCCGCGCAGCCTCGAAACACTGGGCGAGCAGCAGTACGGCGGTCTCGTCACTTCCTCGTTCTCCGCGCATCCCAAGATCGACTATGCCACCGGCGAGATGTTCAACACCGGCGCTGCCATCCACGGCATGATGGGCGCGGCGGAAATGCGCTACGACGTGGTCCGGCAGGACGGGACGATCCGCAAGACCGAAATCATCCCGATGCCGCACTTCAGCCTGATGCACACCTTCCTGCTGACGGAGAACTGGGCAATCTTCCCGTTCATTCCCATAGACACCGACCTGAAGCGCTTTGCTGCTGGCGGGCCGATGACGGCCTGGGTCAACAACCGCCCGACCAAGCTCGCAATCATGCCGCGCGAGGGCACGGCGGCGGATGTGCAGTGGTTCGAATACGAGCCGCGCCATATGTTCCATGAACTCAACGTGTGGGAAGAGGACGGCAAGATCCTGGCGGATGTCGCCGCCGCCAACGGCACCGCTCTGTTCCCGGACGAAACCGGCGCACGCCGCACGCATGGCGATACGCAGCAAAGCCTGCGCCGCTGGACCATCGACCCCACCGGCAGCACGAGCTGGATCAAGGAAGAGGTCCTCAACGGC
>CANFIV010000106.1 GCA_947446935.1 Sphingomonadaceae bacterium
CCAAACCACCCGCGCGCGGTCGATGCCCGCCCGGTCATCGGGCAGGCGCACCTGCGGCAGCATATAGATGCCAATGAGCCTTGCACGCCCCGGAAGCGCCAGATCGGCGCGCACGCCGGTATAGCCCTGCGTGGTGTTGCGATAATCGTCCGATGAGACGAGCCGACCCGATCCGATATTCAGCGTGGTGCGACCGGCCAGAACGGTCAGCTTTGTGCCCTTGCCCAGCGCATCGCCCAGATCGACCATGGCATGCAGCTGGACGAGTTCGGCCGCATTGACTTCGCCCGTCGTAACCGGCGTCTTGGCGTCATCGCCCCACACCCGGCTGTCAATCAGCTCTGCGACCAGCTTGAACGGTTTGGTGCGGTATTCCGCCAGCAGGCGCAGGCGCGTGCCCAGCAGGGAATCGGTATCGCCAAACCCGGCGCGTACCTGCCCGTCGATGGTCTCGGCGCGCACGCGCAAGCTGCCCGAAAGGTGAAACCCATCAGCCTCCTCAGCGCGGGCACCTTGCGCACAAGCGACGAGCGTCAGCGCAGCCACCGCTCCAAACCGCAAACCCCAAAGCAAGTGATGTCAGCCGGCGAGTAGCTGAAGTGCGCCCCGGTCGAGAATCTCGACATCGCGCCGCGAAGGCAGCGCCACCACGCCGTCGCTTTTCAACTTGGTGAACTGGCGGCTCACCGTCTCGATCGTCAGGCCCAGCACATCGGCAACCTGCTGGCGCGAGAACGGCAGCGTGAACTGGCGCGCTGGTCCGGCATGCGGCCCGCAGCCATTGTCCGCCAAACGGTCGGACATATCGAGCAGGAAGGTTGCGATCTTCTCTGGCGCACTCTTGCGGCCGAGAAGCATCATCCACGCGCGCGTCCGGTCCAGTTCGGACAACGTGCGCTCGAGCAGCTTGTGCTCCAGTTCGGGATGCTCGCGCGCGAAGCGGTCGAAGTCGTTGCGCGAGAACACGCAAACGCGCGCATCGGTCAGTGCCACCACGCTCGCCGCGCTGGTCTGGCCAAACGGGCGGCCGATAAAGTCGGAAGGATAGGCCACGCCCACGATCTGCTCACGCCCGTCGGCGGTGCTGGTGGTGAGCTTGAGCACCCCTTCGATCACATTGGCGACAAGCAGGGAGTCATCATCCTCCCAGATCAGGGGTTCGCCGGCAGAGACAGTACGGCGGCGGCCCATCGTGCTCAACGCAGCGATTTCCGGGTTATCGAGTCCGGCGCAGATGGCTCGGTTACGGACCACACAAGTGTCACAGGGAGACATGCCCTTAGGTGTAACAGGCCACCTGCCTGCCGACAATCACGCATCGCACCTGATGGGACGGAAAAAACTGGGCGGCCAAAGCGATTGACCGCCCTAGTTGGGGAGAAATCGGCGAGAGGGGAAAGAAACTTGGGATCTCTCGCGCCCCCTGCTTTTGGCCTTGGCGCAGCCGGGAGACCTTGATCGAGATCAAACTCGACCGAGGCTACGCAAATAATTCTACCAGTTGTTACAAAATGCGCTGGAGCGCAGCGTCAGTCGGTCAGCAGCGCCAGATCGTGATACTGGCCGCGGAAAAACAGCAGCGGGTTGCCCTCGCCCTGCTTGCCCAGCGCTTCCACAGCGCCAACCACCAGCCAGTGATCGCCCACTTCGGTCACGCGCTCGATCGTGCAGTCGATCCAGACAATGGCGTTGTCGAGCACCGGGAGGCCCGCCGGGCTGTGCGCATGCGCCAGTTCGGCAAACTTGTCCTCAGCCCGCGCCGCAAAGCGGTGGCACAACGACAACTGGTCTGCGCCGAGCACGTTGACACAGAACCGGCCCGTAGCCTCGATCTTCGGCCAAGTGCCCGAACGCTTGTCCGGGAAAAAGCCGACCAGCGGCGGATCAAGCGAGATTGAGGTGAACGAGCCGACGACAAGGCCATGGCGCTGCCCGTTCTCAGCCAGCGCCGTCACGACGCAGACGCCGGTCGGATAGGCACCAAGCACATCGCGGAAAAGACGGGAATCAATCATGGGTCGTCCCGTGTCGGCAAACTGGGAACGGGTCAAGCCTCGATTGCCGCTACGGCGTCCAATACCCTTTTGGCCCATTCGTGGCGGCAGATCAGCAAGTCCGGCAGGTAGGTATCGACCTGATTGTAGACCAGCGGCGCGCCATCGATGCGCGAGACGTGGAGGCCCGCCGCCGCTGCCACGGCCACCGGTGCGCAATTGTCCCATTCGAACTGGCCGCCGGAGTGAAGATAGATTTCCGCTTCACCGCGAACCACGGCCATGGCCTTGGCCCCGGCTGAGCCCATCGGCACCAGTTCACCGCCGAGCACCTCGGACACGATCACCGCCTCGCGCGCTGGACGCGTGCGGCTTACCAGCAGGCGCGGGCGCTCTGCCATAGGCGGCAAAGGCAGCGGCGCACCGCTGTCGAGCAAGAGGTCGAGCCCCGGCAGCGCAACTGCGCCCAGCGTGGCGACACCCTCGACGGCGAGGCCGATGTGCACCGCCCAGTCGCTGCGGCCCTCGCCATATTCACGCGTCCCGTCGAGCGGATCGATGATCCACACGCGCGCGCGCGAAAGCCGGGCGGGTGTATCCTTCGTCTCTTCGGAAAGGACACCATCCGCGCCGCGATGCGCGGCGATTTCGGCCATAAGCCACGTGTTCGCGCGCAGATCGCCCTCGGCACCCAGGGCCTTGCCCTCATGCGTACCTGCCGCGCGCAGATCCATCAGGATGCTTGCCGCCCCGCGGGCCAGATGCCGGGCCAGTTCGATATCGTCCATTGCTATCCCAAACCCCTCAAATCCCGATCAGATCGCGATCAAATCACTGGCATCCATTCGCCCGTGATCAGCGCCACGATCCGCTCCGCCGCAGCTTCGGGTGTCTCACGCAGTGTGTCCACGCGGATTTCGGGTCGCTCGGGCGCTTCATAAGGGCTGTCGATCCCGGTAAAGTTCTTGAGCGCCCCGCTGCGCGCCTTTTTGTAAAGGCCCTTCACGTCGCGGCGCTCGGCCTCTTCCAGTGGGGTATCGACGTAAACCTCGTAGAACTCCCCCTCTGGCAGCAGCGCACGCACCATTTCGCGCTCGGCGCGAAACGGGCTGATGAACGCGGTGAGCACGATCAGCCCCGCGTCGGTCATCAGCTTGGCCACTTCACCCACGCGGCGAATATTCTCGATGCGGTCCGTCTCGGTGAAACCCAGATCCTTGTTGAGCCCGTGGCGCACATTGTCGCCATCGAGCAGGAACGTATGCTTGCCCGCCGCGTGCAGCTTCTTCTCGACGAGATTGGCAATCGTCGATTTGCCCGAGCCCGAAAGACCGGTGAACCACAGCACCGAAGGGCTCTGGTTCTTGAGCCGGGCGTGCGCCTCGCGCGTGATGTCGAGCGCCTGCCAATGCACGTTCTGCGCGCGGCGCAGGCTGAAGTTGAGCATGCCTGCCGCAACGGTGGCATTGCTGATTTTGTCGATCAGAATGAACCCACCCAGCGACCGGCTCTCGCCATAGGCTTCGAACACCACCGGCTTGTCGGTGGTGATCTCGGCGATGCCGATGGCATTCAGCTCCAGCGTCTTGGCAGCAAGCCGCTCCATCGTGTTGACATTGATGGTGCACTTGGGCTGCGACACCGTCACCGAAACGGTCTGCGACGCCAGTTTGAGCCAGTAGGCCCGCCCGGGCACCATAGGCTCATCCGCCATCCAAACGAGGCTCGCCTCGAACTGGTCCGCCACTTCGGGCGGCGCATCCGCCGCAGAGAGCACGTCCCCGCGCGAACAGTCGATCTCGTCCGCAAGACACAGCGTGACCGACTGGCCCGCTCCCGCCTGCTCCAGATCGCCATCAAGCGTCACGACACGGGTCACCGTGCTGGTCTTGCCCGAAGGCAGCACCCGCACTGCATCGCCCGGCTTCACGATACCATTGGCGATAAGCCCCGAAAATCCCCGGAAATCAAGGTTCGGGCGGTTTACCCACTGCACCGGCATGCGGAACGGTCGCGCGGCCTCGGCTGCGGTGTTCACCTCCACCGTCTCCAGATGCGCCATCAAGGTCGGGCCAGCATACCAAGGCGTATTCGGGCTGGGCGACGTGATGTTGTCGCCCTTGAAGCCCGAGATCGGCATGGCGGTGAAGGTCTCGATCCCGATGCTGCTGGCGAATGCGGCATAGTCCGTCACGATCGCGTCGTAGCGCGCCTGATCATAGCCGATCAGGTCCATCTTGTTCACCGCCAGCACGATATGGCGAATACCGATGAGGTGCGCGAGGTAGCTGTGCCGCCGCGTCTGTGTCAGCACGCCCTTGCGCGCGTCGATCAGGATCACCGCGAGGTCGGCAGTGCTCGCGCCGGTCACCATGTTGCGGGTATACTGCTCGTGCCCCGGGCAATCCGCCACGATGAACTTGCGCTTCTCGGTGCTGAAGAACCGGTAGGCGACATCGATGGTAATGCCCTGCTCGCGCTCGGCGGCGAGGCCATCGACGAGCAGCGCGAAATCGATCTCGGCGCCTTGCGTGCCCACGCGCTTGCTGTCCGCTTCCAGCGCGGCCAGTTGATCTTCGAAGATCATCTTCGAATCGTAGAGCAAGCGCCCGATCAGCGTCGATTTTCCGTCATCGACCGAGCCGCAGGTGATGAAGCGCAGCATCGTCTTGTGCTGGTGCACATCGAGGTAGGCTTCGATGTCCTCGGCAATCAGCGCCTCGGTCTGGTAGATCACATCGGGGGCGTTGAAGGTATCAGTTTCAGGCATCAGAAGTACCCCTGCTGCTTTTTGACTTCCATCCCCGCGCCGCCCGCGTCCTTGTCGATCACCCGGCCCTGCCGCTCGCTGGTGGTGGTGAGCAGCGTTTCCTGGATCACATCGGTCAACGTGGCGGCAGTGCTCTCAACCGCACCGGTCAGCGGGAAGCAGCCCAAGGTACGGAAGCGGATCGAACGATCGGTGATTTCGGGCTTGTACCCCAGCACCTTCTCAAGCCGCGGCAGGTCGTCGGCCATGAACAGGCCGCCCTCCCATTCGAACGTCGGGCGCACGGCCGCGAAATAGAGCGGCACGATCGGCACATCGTTCAGATGGATATACTGCCAGATATCGAGCTCGGTCCAGTTCGAGATCGGGAACACGCGAATGGATTCACCCTTGTTTTTCCGGGCGTTGTAGATGTTCCAGAGCTCCGGCCTCTGGTTCTTGGGGTCCCAGCCATGGCTTGCCGTGCGGAACGAGAAGATGCGCTCCTTGGCCCGGCTCTTTTCCTCGTCGCGCCTTGCGCCGCCAAAGGCCGCGTCGAAGCCATACTTGTCGAGCGCCTGCTTTAACCCCTCGGTCTTCCACATGTCGGTGTGGAGCGCGCCGTGATCAAATGGATTGATCCCGCGCTCCATCGCCTCGGGGTTTTGATAGACCAGAAGCTCCATCCCGCTTTCAGCCGCCATGCGTTCACGCAGTGCGTACATGTCCTTGAACTTCCACGTGGTATCCACATGGAGCAGCGGGAACGGGGGCGGGCTCGGGTAAAACGCCTTGCGCGCGAGGTGCAGCATCACCGCGCTGTCCTTGCCCACCGAATAGAGCATTACAGGGTTGGTCGCCTCGGCCACCACCTCACGCATGATATGGATCGCCTCGGCTTCGAGGCGCTGCAGGTGGGTCAGGGTCGATTTGTTGGTCAGGTCAGACATCTATCTCTCCGCCGGTGCGGTCGCGAAAGCGTAGATGGTTTGCCGCGCTTGACGGCGAAGCTCCCATATGGGAGCAAAGCCCATGGCATTGCTATCGGCAGATCAACGCGAACTATATCTGCCGCTGATGGCCGGGCTGATCGAAGACCCGCCCTGGTCGCAGTTCCTGCAAAATCTGGTCACCCGCACACAGGCCCGGCGCGCCATCCTGTTTGTGCAAACTGCGGGCACCCGGCTTGCAGCCCCGCCCTATGTCCTCCAGTCTCTTTCCCCGCGCGCGCTGCGTGATCCACCGCTCGATGTC
>CANFIV010000107.1 GCA_947446935.1 Sphingomonadaceae bacterium
AGGATCAGCGTCGCGATAAAGATATTCGCCACGATCACCGCGCCTCCCGCAGTCACGCCCAGCCCCTTGGTCACGATGGAGGCCAGCGCCAGCGCCACGCCCGACCCATCGGCAATGCGTGGGTCCATCATCGCATCGAGCCCGAGCGAGGCCTGAAACGCCAGCGGCACCAGCGCAAAGATCACGATGCACAAAATGCCCGAGGCGATCAGCGCACGCGGCGTATCGCGCGCCGGGTCCTTGAACTCACGCGTGTAGCAAACCGCTGTCTCGAACCCGTAAGTCGACCAGCCCGCGCCAAACATCGCGGCGGCCATCAAGGTCAGACCATAGCTGTCCCACGTGCCAAAATGGGCGTGCCCTGCCGCATCACGCACCAGCGGCAGGATCGGGAACAGATTCTGCGTCGGCAGATCACCGGTAATCAACGGCACGAAGCCGACCAGGATCAGCGGCGCGAGGCAGGCGATGCCCAGGATTTTCTGCGCATTGGCCGCCTTCGCCGCGCCGCCGTGCTGGAGCGCGAAAGTCAGCAGCAGGAATGCAGTGCCGATGATCGAGACGGCATTGATCCGCAGTGTCAGCTTTTCGCGGATAAAACCCAGATCAAGCAGAGTGACATGCCAGGTGTTGATCGCGGCATCGGGCGCAAACAGGCTCGCCATGATGTACCCGGCGGCAAGACTGGTGCCCAGTGTGAGCACAGGCGACCACGCCAGCCAGTTGCACCAGACCGAAATCGGCGCGACGAACTTGGAATAGGGCAGCCACGCCGCCGCGCCATAGACCGAGGCCCCGCCAGACTTGTGCGGATAGAGCCCGGCAATCTCGGCATAGACGAAGCTCTGCAGGAACCCCATCATGATCGAGGCGATGAAAATCACCCAGCTTGGCTGGCCGATCATGGTCGCGATGCCGCCGATGGTCAGCAGCACGCCCGCAGGCACCCCGCTCGACGCCCAGAACGCGCCTTTCCAATCGAGCGAACGGTGGAGCTGCGCGTCTTCGGCGATCATCTTTGGCGAGTCTCCCAATCGGGTGCGACATAGTAGGGCGCATTCGAAGGCGCGAGCAGCGGTTTGCCGAGGATGTGATCCGCCCCTTTCTCGCCGATCATGATCGTCGGCGCGTTGAGGTTGCCGGTTGTGACCGAGGGCATGACCGAGCTGTCGACGACACGCAGGCCTTCGACACCGATCACGCGCAGTTCGGAATCGACCACCGCGAGCGGATCATCGGACGCGCCGATCTTGCACGTGCAGGATGGGTGATAGGCGCTCTCGACCTTCTGGCGCACGAAGGCATCGATCGCCTCATCGCTGGTCACGTCCGCACCCGGCTGGATCTCGCGGCCGCGCCACGGTTCGAACGCGGGCTGCTGGAAAATCTCGCGCGTCAGCCGCACGCAGGCGCGCATTTCTTCGATGTCGTCAGGATGGCTGAGATAATTGAAGCGGATCACCGGCTTGTCGCGCGCATCCCCGCTGCGCAGTGTGACGCTGCCTCGGCTCTTTGAGCGCATCGGGCCGACGTGGGCCTGAAAACCATGCTCGCTCGCCAGCGAATTGCCGTCGTAGCTCACCGCCATCGGGAAGAAGTGATATTGGATATCGGGATAGCGGATGCCCGCCTTGCTGCGAATAAAACCGCAGGTCTCGAAATGGTTGGTGGCCCCCAGCCCCGACTTCAGAAACAGCCAGCGCGCGCCGACCAGCCCTTTGCCAAAAAGATTGGCGTATTTGTACAGCGTGACCGGCTTGGTGCAGGCCATCTGGAAATAGAACTCTAGGTGGTCCTGCAGGTTGCCGCCAACCCCGGCGCGGTCTGCCACGATCTTGATCCCGTGCCGCGCCAGCTCCTCCGCAGGTCCGATACCCGAAAGCTTCAGCAGCTGCGGCGAATTGATCGGCCCGCCCGCCAATATGACCTCGCGCCGCGCCTTTGCTATTTGAAGCTGGCCGCCGCGCTCATATTCCACACCGACCGCGCGCTTGCCTTCCATGACCACGCGCGAGGCCAAGGCCTGCGTAATCACGCGCACATTGGGCCGCTTCATTGCCGGGTGCAGATAGGCCTTGGCCGCCGAGCAGCGCTCGCCCTTGCGGACGGTCATGTCCATCCGGCCGAAGCCTTCCTGGCGGAAGCCGTTTACGTCGTCGGTCAGGCCATACCCTGCCTGTTTGGCAGCATCGAGCCAGGCCTGATTGAGCGGGTTCTGCAAGGTGCCATAGCGCGTATCGAGCGGGCCATCTCCGCCGCGATATTCATCGCCGCCTTCATCGCGTCGCTCGGCGCGGCGAAAATAGGGAAGCACCGAGGCATAATTCCAGCCGCGCGCGCCCTCTTCTTCCCAGCGTTCGAAATCGAGCGGATTGCCGCGAATATAGACAAGGCCGTTGATCGAGGACGAACCGCCCAGTCCCTTGCCGCGCGGGGTGTGCAGCACCCGCCCGTCGAGCCCCGGCTCGGGCTCGCTCTCGTAGTGCCAGTTCCACCGCTTGGTGTTCATGGGAATCGCCAGTGCGCTCGGCATCTGGATATAGATCGACTGGTCCGAACCGCCGTATTCCAGCACAAGCACTGAATTCGTGCCGTCTGCCGAGAGCCGGTCGGCCAGCACGCACCCGGCGGACCCGGCGCCGACAATCACGAAATCATATTCGCCCTCAGTAAGGGGCATCGATCGGCTCCATCGCGACATAAACGCTCTTGAGGCGGGTGAAGTGGTGGATCGCCTGGGTGCTGTTTTCGAAGCCGAGGCCGGACTGCTTGAACCCGCCGAAAGGCATTTCGACCGGGCAGATGTTGAAGGTGTTGATCCAGCACGAGCCCGCATCGAGCGCTGCGATCACGCGGTGCGCGCGAGTAATATCCTGCGTGAATACTCCGGCGGCGAGGCCGAACTCGGTGTCGTTCGCGCGTGCGACCACTTCTTCTTCGGTGTCGAAGGGCAGCACGGTCATGACGGGCCCGAAAATCTCCTCGCGCACCACGGTCATGTCGTCGGTACAGGCCGTAAACACAGTGGGGGCGACGTAATGGCCGGCAGCAGGCACGCCCTCAGTCACGCGGTGGCCGCCGGTGAGCACCTCGGCGCCTTCAGCCTTGCCCTTCTCGATATAGCCCATGACCTTGTCGGCATGCGCGGCCGAGATCAGCGAGCCCATCTGCGTGGCCGGGTCCATCGGATCGCCCAGCTTGATCGTCTCGGTGCGCACTTTAAGCCGCTCGAGGAACTTCGGCAGGATGCTCCTCTCGACAAACACGCGCGTGCCGTTCGAGCAGACTTCGCCCGCCGAGTAGAAGTTGGCCAGATGCGCGCCCGAAACCGCATTCTCGATATCGGCATCGGCGAAGATGATCAGCGGCGATTTCCCGCCCAGCTCCAGCGTCACGTTCTTGAGCGTTGCCGCAGCCCCGGCCATGATCCGCTTGCCCGTGGGTACACTGCCGGTGAGCGAGATCTTGGCAATGCCGGAATGCGCGGTGAGTAGAGCACCGGTCTCACCGAAACCGTGGAGGACCTGAAACAGCCCTTCCGGCAGGCCAGCCTCGAGATAGATCTTCTCCACCTCGATTGCGGTCAGCGGGGTCAGTTCCGATGGCTTGAAGATGATTGCATTGCCGCAGGCCAGCGCCGGTGCGGATTTCCAGCAGGCGATCTGAATCGGATAGTTCCACGCACCGATCCCGGCGCAGACCCCCAGCGGCTCGCGCCGGGTATAACCGAAGGCAGCGGGGCCCAGATCGAGGTGCTCGCCCGCAATCGTCGGCGCGATACCGGCGAAGAACTCAAGGCAGTCTGCGCCCGAGACAACATCGACAACCAGCGTTTCCTGAATGGGCTTTCCGGTGTCGCGCGTTTCCAGCGCGGCCAGTTCATCATTGCGTTCGCGCAGGATATCCGCAGCGCGGCGCAGGATGCGGCCGCGTTCGGTGCCTGTGCGCTTGGCCCATTCCTTCTGCGCCGCCGCAGCCTTGGCGACCGCCGCATCGACTTCCGCTTTCCCCGCAATGGGCAGCTTGGCCAGCACTTCGCCGGTCGCCGGATTGATCGTCTCGAAAGTGTCGGTCATGTGCTTACATTGCCATTTCAGTTCAGAGGCGGATCAAAAAATTTACCCCTCCGACCTGCCTTGCGGCAGGCCACCTCCCCATTTGTGCTGCGCAAAAATGGGGAGGATCAAAAAGGTCCTCCCCATTTTTCCCTGAGCCTGTCGAAGGGGCAAATGGGGAGGTGGCTCGCGAAGCGAGACGGAGGGGCTTTTGTCTACTTACTTCCCGAAGTGCCACACCGCATTCACGCCCCAGGTGCGCGGCTTGCCATAAACAGTCAGCACATCGCCCCAATAGGCCGAACCGTCAAAGGCGTAGCTGCGGTACTTACGCTCGAACAGGTTGTTCACGAACACCGCCAGATCGAGGTTCGAGCCCTTGGGGGTCAGGCCGACGCGAACGTTCTCGACATGGTAGGGATTCTCGCGTTCGACCGGCGCGCACATCACCGAGTAGCAGAACTTGCCGGTATAAAGCGCGTCCGCCTGCAGCGAGGCGCGGCCGATCCCGGTGTCGAACTCATAGCGCACCAGCGCATTGCCGGCAAAGCCCGGGGCCTGCGGCAGGTTGCTGGTCTTCACCGTCACGCCATCGGGCAACAGCACGTTCTTGACTTCGCTGTCCTGCACCGCGCCCGAAAGCTGCAGCGTCAGGCCCGGGATCGGATGGCTGGTGATGTCGGCCTCGATACCCTTGATCTTGGCGGGCAGGTTGCGCACGACCTGTGCCGCGAAGACCTGCACGAAAGCCTGGTAATTCTTGTAGTCGTAGTAGAACGCCGCAAGATTGAACTGGGTATTTCCGGGCAGCTTGGCCTTCAAACCCACTTCATAGGCATTGAGCGTTTCCGGCCGATAGGGGATGTTGTTGATCGTATCGATCAGCTGGGTCGGGAACGGTGTGCCGGTCGAGAAGGTGAACCCGCCCGACTTCGAACCACGGTTATAGCTGGCATAGATCAGCGTGTCGGTCGTCGGCTTGTAGTCGATTTCAGCACGCGCGGTCACGCCGCTGAAGCTCGGCGTGGCGGCAGACGGGGTAACGGTGACGCCCGAGGCGAGCCCGCTGCCATAGCTCCACGAGGCGGGCGTGACGGTACCTGACTTGTCGATGTAGGAAATGTCATTCGGCCCGAAATGCAGCGACAGCGCGTAGGGGCCCTTCGGAGAGTCGGCGGTGTAGTCGCCGCGCTTCTTGTCGTGCCAATAGCGCACGCCGCCGATCAGCTTCCACTGGTCGTTCAGCTTCCACTCGTCCTGCGCGAAGAACGCAAAGCTCTCGGTGCGCTGGGTGAAGCGTACGCGCGGGTCATAACCATCGAACGGCGTCGCGTACTTCGCCTTGAACTTGCCATCGATGATCATGCCGAAGCCGCCGAAGGTCAGGTAATTGCTGCCGAAAGTGGCGGCCGCGCGCAGTTCCTGCGTGTACTGGCTGGAATTGGCGCGCTGGTAGAACACCGTGCCGGATTCGTAGCAGGTCACGCTTTGCGCGGGAGCAGGGCACGGGGCCGGAGCGCGCGGTGCGCCGAATTCCACATAAGGCAACTCTGGCTGGCCATCGCCGCTCTCGATGTAGAACTTCTTGAGGTGCGAATAGTCGGTGATCGAGGTCACGTCGAACACACCGAGCTTGGCCTCGAGCCGCAGCGAGGCGCCGAACACGTTGCGATCGACATAGGCATCGCCCGTTCCCGCCGTCGCCCAGGGCGTGCCGCCCTGCGAGGGGGTGATCGACGGGTTCTTGTAACCGCTGCCGGTGGTGCCGACCGTGCCCCAATAGGCGCAGGCCTCGTTCTCGCCGAGGAACTCGCCCTGGAACTGCGCATTCGGACATGCCGGGGCGAGCGTGAAGACGCCGGCCTGACGCTCCTTGTCCGCCTGCGTGTAACGCACCGTCAGCTTGGCCATGAAGTCCGCGCTCGGCTCCCACTTCAGGAT
>CANFIV010000108.1 GCA_947446935.1 Sphingomonadaceae bacterium
ACCCTGATCAGCGAACAGTTCATCGCGGTCGGCGAAACCGATGTTGACGAGATGCACCGTGCTGCCAAGCTTGCGCTCGATCTAGGCCATCCACTCAAAGATTGTATCTATCTTGCGCTCGCGATGAAAATGGGCTGCGAACTGCTGACGAGCGACCGGCATTTCGCGGCGAAAGCCCAGCCGGTCTGGCCCAAAGTCCGGATCCTTGAAGGATGACACGATTGATTTCGCGCACCGCACCTGCCCTTGCCCTGCTTCTGGCTGCCTGCTCGCCCTCCGCCGCAACCACAGAGCGGGCGGATGGCCCGGTCGATGCGGTCAGCGTTGCGATGCCGGCGGACGAGGCTGCGGCGACGACGGCGCGCCCGGCCGGGGTTGAAGGCGGCTGGCTCTCTGCACCCGACGCCACGTCCGCGCGGTTTGGCTATCCGGGCGAGCCCCCGCTGCTCACCCTCGCCTGCCGCGCCGGCGTGCTGGTGGTGACACGCAATATCTCTGCGCCCATCGGAGCCGAGGCGCTGTTTGCCTTGCAGGGAAGCGGGTGGATCTTGCGTCTGCCGGTCGATGCCACCGCTCTTCCGGGGCAGCGGGGCTATGTGTGGCAGGGCACTGTGCCCGCCGATGATCCGCGTCTCAAGCTGCTGGAGGGCAAGTTCGCCGGCACCTTGCCCGGCGGCGGGCACATCGAGGTCCCCGCCAGCGATGCACCGCGCGCGGTGATCAAGCGCTGCGAAGGCGGGGCTTAGAGCTTTCCGAACTTGGCCTCGTAGGCCTCGGTATCACCGCCTGCCAGCAACTGGGCCTGCTCGATCCAGTTGTCACGCGTGGCGCGGCCCGCGAAAGCCCCGAGCTGCGCATCGATCTTCGCCACATCCGCCTCGGTCCAGGCAGCGATCTGGGCGTATCGCGTTACGCCGAGCGCGCGCAGGGCGGTGTGAATTTTGGGGCCGAGGCCCTTGATTCGCGTCAGGTCATCACCCTCATCCGCCGGAAGCTCAGGCGCTTCCGCCAGAACCGGCGGCGGGGTGATCGCGGCGGCTGGCGGGGCATCGATCAGCGCGCTGTTGCGCAGAGCCGGGGCAGCGCCTTCGGAAAGCACGTCGTGGTATTCGCGCGGCGGCGGGAGCGGCTTGCCCCGGCGTAGGAGCAGCGCGAGCGCCGCCAGCACCAGTACGGCGATGACGCCGACCAGAACCGCGTTAGCCTGAATCCATTCCATCATCACCCACCCTCAGCTTTCGCGTGACTCGCTTGCGCGACGCTTTCCCACGCGCACCGCGCGCTGCCAAGGGGGAGCGCAGGGTGAGCATGCGTCGGCATCCCTAACCAGCCTGTTTGCGGAACAGCAAGCGGTCTTCGGGCCCGAACCCGCGCCGCCAGATCACGAGGCAATACACGCCAAGAATGGCCGGAACACCAACCGCCAACTCGACCCATTCGGGCATGGCCTTCATCCCGGCGCCCACCAGCACGGCCGGTGCTGCCGCCCAGAGCAGCGCCCAGCGCCAGTTGGTGATCGGTTCGCCCAGAATGGAGCTGAGCAGCCGCGACTTGACTAGCGAGGCTCCGCCGAGCGCTATCACCAGCGCCGCCGCCGCGCCCGAGGCCTGTTCGAGCGGGTCGAGCCCCGCCCGCCGCGCCGCCAGCATGATGCCCACTGTGAGACCGCCCTGCAGCACGATCGTGCCGAGGCTGATCCAGAGATTGCGCATGCGCGCCACGTAGATCAGCGCCGCTTCACTTACGACCGCCGGTGCGGCAGCCACTTCGGCAGTGAGCAGCAACGCCAACGCCGCCGATCCCGCCACGAAGCCCGGGCCGACCAACCCCATCACCGCCGTGCCCGGCATACCAAGCGCAAGCGCGACACCGGCTTGCGCCGCAGTGATCCAGAACCCCACCTGGCAGACCTGCCGCGAGATCGCGGGGAAATTGCCTTCACGCAAGTTGCGCGTGATTACCGGCCCTAGGATCGGCTCGAAGCTGGTCTTGAGCTTTTGCGGCAGGGTCGCGACCTGCTGCGCGACATAGTAGATGCCAATCACCGCCGGGGGCACGGCGAACAGGCCGAGCAGAAACAGATCGAGCTTGCGCGTGCCCCATTCCACCGCGTCGGCTCCGGCCAGAGGCAAATTGCGCCCGGCGAGGCGCAGGAGATCGATCGGTCGCGGCGACCAGTGGTGCGGCAGGCCATAGCTGCGGGCGAGCGGGATGAATGCGGTGAGCGTCGCGGCGAAGACCGAGGCGACATAGGCGAGGATCAGCCCGCTGTCGCGCAGCGGCGCGAACATGAACCCGGCCAGCCACACACCGCCCGCCACAATCGAGAGCGTCCACGGCTCGACGACCGAGCGCGCGCGCACCGTGGCGGCAACATCGAAGCGATAGGCGAGCGCGGCCAGCGCGATATCGCCCAGCGCCAGCGGCACCACGGTGAGCGGCAAGAGACGCTGCAGCGGGGTAAAATGCCCGCTCGGAAACATTGGCGCGGGGAACAGATAGAGCAGCACCGCGAGCACCGCCGAGACAAAGCCCGAGAGCAGCAGCGCATCGGCCACGACACAGGCAGCCTGCCGGTCACCACTATCGCGGGCGAGCTGCTGGGCGAGGCCGCGCTTCTGGCCCAAGGTGGCGAGCTGCGCCGCGAGTTCGACAGCGATGGTGGCGGAGGCGAAGCGGCCAAGCTCTTCAGCACCATAGAGCCGCCCCGCGATGAACAGGAACGGGATGCGCGCGGCGAGGCGCAGCAGGAAGCCGAAAAAGTTCGTGCGCCCCCCTTTCGCGAGGGCGGCGATATCCTGCTGCTCGGCGGAGAGGTGCACGGAGTTAGCCAAGAGCGGATTCCGCTCGGAGCGGGCGGGCAAGCAATTGCGCGACCAGTTCACGCGGCGAGACGGTGCCTGCCAGCAGCGCAGCCACACCGGCAACAATCGGCATGGGCACGCCCTTGGCGGCGGCCAGATCGGCCAGCACCGGCGCGGAAAATGCGCCCTCGGCCACAGTGCTGCGCTCTGCCAGAAGCGCGGCCGCGCCACCGGGCTTATCGCCCTGCCGGCCTAGCGCCATGCCAAGTGCATAGTTGCGGCTGTCGGCAGAGGTACAGGTCAGCACCAGATCTCCGAGCCCAGAGAGCCCCGCCAACGTCTCCGCCTCGGCACCGAGGGCAAGGCCGAAGCGCTGCATTTCAGCAAAGCCCCGGCTTATGAGCGAGGCGCGGGCATTGGCACCGAGGCCAAGGCCATCGACCACACCACATGCAATCGCGAGCACGTTCTTGACCGCGCCGCCGATGGAAGCACCGATCACATCGCTGGAATAGTAAGGCCGAAACGCAGGACGCGCGATGACCGGGGACAGCCGCGCCCACTGGTCCTCGCCGCCCGTGCAGGCCAGTGTGACGGCGGTAGGGAGGCCGCCTGCGACCTCGTGCGCGAAAGTCGGCCCCGAGAGGACCGCCAGCGCCGCGCCGGGAGCGGCGGAGCTGGCGACATCGCTCATCAGCCGTCCAGTGCCCGCCTCGATTCCCTTGGCGCAGAGCACGACATCCGAGCCTTGGGGCGCTAGCACGCCGAGCACCGCGCCCAGATGCTGCGCAGGCGTGACCATCAGCAGAACCGGCAGCGCGGCGAGATCGGCAAGGTCGCCCGTCGCGCGGATCGTGTGATGGAGCGTTGCGGAGGGCAGGAACTGCGCGTTGCGGTGCGCAGTGTTGACCGACTCGACGACTTCCGCCTCGCGCGCCCAGAGCAGCACCTCGCTGCCATCGCTGGCGAGCATCTGCGCCAGCGCCGTGCCCCAGGCCCCACCGCCGACAACTCCAACTGAAGCGTTCATGCCTTTACCCCAGCGCCGCGCACCGGCTCGGCATCCGGATCGAGCGGCCAGCGCGGGCGCGCCAGGGCATCGAGCGAATCGGTGAGCCCTGCCGCGAAACGCTCGGCTCCTGCCCAGCCGATCATTGCGGCGTTGTCGGTGCACAGCGCAGGTGGCGGCGCGACCAGCGTGAGGCCGCACTCTTCAGCCAGCGCCGCGAGCGCGCTGCGCAAAGCGCCGTTCGCGGCTACGCCGCCCGCCACAACCAGCGCAGTGACGGGCCCGGATGCGGCGAGCGCCCGCCGTGTGCGGTCGATTACGCAGTCAATAGCGGCCTGCTGGAACGCGGCGGCGATATCGGCGTCGACATGGATGCCCGCCTGCTTGGCGCGCATCACCGCGCTTTTGAGCCCGGCAAACGAGAAATGCGGTTCCGGGCTGCCCATGAGCGGGCGCGGCAAGGGCACCGCGCGCGGATCGCCGCTGCGCGCAAGCCGCTCCACCGCCGGACCGCCGGGAAAACCGAGGCCGAGTATCTTCGCCGTCTTGTCGAACGCCTCGCCCAGCGCATCATCGATCGTGGTCGCAAGGCGACGATATTGGCCGAGGCCGCACACTTCGAGGATCTGGCAGTGCCCGCCGGAGGCGAGCAGCAGTAGATAGGGATAGCGCAGGGCCGGATCCGCGAGCCGCGCAGAAAGCGCATGGCCCTCAAGGTGATTGACCGCGATCAGGGGTTTGTCCGCCGCCATGGCGAGCGCCTTGCCGGTGACGAGCCCGACCATCACGCCGCCGATCAGGCCCGGCCCGGCCGTGGCGGCAATCGCGTCCATATCGGCAAGGCTGAGCCCCGCATCCGCCAGCACCGCGCCGACCATTGGGGCCAAGGTTTCAGCATGCGCGCGCGCGGCAATTTCCGGCACAACACCGCCATAGGGCCGATGCGCATCATCCTGCGAGGCTATGCGCTGCGCAACGATGCGCGCGGCGAGCGTGGCCCCTGCCCCGTCGATCACGGCGACGGCGGTTTCGTCGCAAGAAGATTCGATACCGAGGATGAGCGCCATGGGAGACTTTCCCTTAGAGACATTCCCGTTTACGGCAAGTGACGCATGAACACGCCCGCTCCGACGCCCGCCCTATCGCCCTCACCTGAATCCCCGCTCAAGCTGGGCACCCGGCGTTCGCCGCTGGCTCTGGCGCAGGCCGAGGAGACAAAGGCGCGCCTCTGCGCGGCGCATGGCTGGGATGCCGCCGCCATCGAAATCGTGTCCGTGATCGCCAGCGGCGACAAGGTTCAGGACCGTCCGCTCGCCGAAATCGGCGGAAAAGCGTTGTGGACCAAAGAACTGGACGCCGCGCTGGCCGATGGTTCGGTCGACTTCGCGGTCCACTCGATGAAGGATGTCGAAACCGAACGGCCCTCCATATTGGTCATCGCCGCCGTGCTCCCGCGCGAAGATGTGCGCGATGTGCTGGTCGGCGCGGAGAGCATTGCAGCGATCCCCAAGGGCGCGCGCGTGGGCACCAGCGCGCCGCGCCGCGCTGCGCAAATGCTCCACGCACGGCCTGATCTTTCGGTCGTGGGCTTCCGCGGCAATGTGGCGACGCGGCTCGGCAAGCTCGAATCGGGTGAGGCGGACGTGACGCTGCTCGCCGCCGCCGGGCTCAACCGGCTGGGACAGAACGGCATTGGCAGTCCCTTGCCATCCGACACATGGCTCCCCGCCCCGGCGCAAGGTGCGATCGGAATCGAATGCCTCGCCGCGCGCACCGATCTTTGCGCGCTGCTCGATGCCATCGACGACAAGCCGAGCCATGCCGCGATCCGTGCCGAGCGCGGCTTGCTGCGCGGCCTGGGCGGCACCTGCCACAGCCCGATCGCGCTGCTCACCACGGCCGAAGGCGATAGCCTGACCTTGCGCGCCGCGTTGTACAGCCCGGATGGCGCCGAGCGGGTCGAGGCGACTGCATGCTTCGCGAAGGACGATGTCGCCGGGCCTGCTGCCCTCGCCCGCACGCTGCTCGATTCTGCGCCCGAGGCGATCCGCAGGCATTTCACCGGCAGCTGATGCCTGCGGCACCCGTCGTCGTCATCCGCCCCGAACCGGGCAACGCCGCCACGGTAGCGGCGGCCCGCGCGCTGGGGCTCACGGCGCTGGCCTACCCCC
>CANFIV010000109.1 GCA_947446935.1 Sphingomonadaceae bacterium
GCGGTCTTGGGTGTGCCTGGCTGCACCACGATGTAGCCATTGGCATCGAGCTCCAGCTTGCCCTTGAACAACTCGGTTGCGGGTGCATGGCCGATCGCCACGAACGCACCGTCGGTCGCCAGCGAGGAGGTCTCGCCGGTCACCGTATCGACCAGTTCGACCGCTTCCAGCGCCCCACCCGGCGCGCCGGTGAAGCGCTCGACCGCCTTGTTCCACAAAACCGTGATTCGCGGATTGCTCATCAGCCGGTCCTGCAGGATCTTCTCGGCACGCAGGCTGTCGCGGCGGTGGATCAAGGTTACATCGGGCGAATGGTTGGTGAGGTAGAGCGCCTCTTCCACTGCGGTATTGCCGCCGCCGATGACGACAACCTTCTTGCCGCGATAGAAAAACCCGTCGCAAGTCGCGCAAGCCGAAACGCCTTTGCCGCCCAGTTCGGCTTCCCCCGGCACGCCCAGCCAGCGGGCCTGCGCACCGGTCGCGATCACCAGCACATCGCCTTCATAGACATCGCCGCTGTCGCCGATCGCGCGGAACGGCGGGCCATCAAGGCTCACTTCGGTGATCGTGTCCCAAAGCATGCGCGTGCCGACATGTTCGGCTTGCGCCTGCATTTCCTGCATAAGCCACGGGCCCTGGATCACATCGCGAAAGCCGGGATAGTTCTCGACATCGGTGGTGATCGTGAGCTGGCCGCCGGGCTGCAAGCCCTGCACGACGATCGGTTCCATCCCAGCGCGCGCGCCATAGATGGCAGCGGAAAGGCCTGCGGGCCCCGATCCGATGATGAGCATGCGTGTGGTGTGGGTCGTCGCCATGGGTGCCTCCGGTCGCCGCGGGAAATAGGATGGCGCCGCGCAGAATACGAGTCTGCACAGGGCTCTATTCCCGTTTTTTGCGGGGACAGGCGCGAAAGATTGAAACGTGGCTTGCTATTGCAAGTCGATCTCATTAGCGACAGCGCGATGAGGGGTTTGAACGCAATACCGGGCCAACCGATTGCCGCAGCATGCGCTGCGCTGTTGGTGCTTGCTGCGCCAGCCGCGGGGGCCGAACCGGGCCTCGGCGACGAAGTCTATGGGGCCACCTACACCAAAGGCACGTCGGAATTCGAAGCCCGCTATGGCGCGCTGGCGGGAGGTCCGCACGATGGCGGCGATGCGCTCAAACTTGAGGCGGCACATGTCCCCCTGAAGAACCTGCGCGTCGCGACCCAGGTCGCGCTGGAACGCGATCCCGCCGGCCATCGCAAGTTGACCGAGGCCGCTGTGGAAGCAGTCTACACCGTGGGGCACGCGGCCGGAATTGATATCGCTGTCTATGGAGAATATGCTTTCGGTTTCAATGGCGAACATGACGCTCTTGAGACAAAGCTTATCCTTGAACATCGCGCTGGACCGTTCGATGCCCGCCTCAATCTCGTCGCCGAAAAGGCGCTTGCCCATGGCGAACGGATGGAGTTCAACTATGCGGCTTCGGCCGATTTCGCCGTGGCCGGCGAGGTGCGCGCGGGGCTGGCAGCCTTCGGTGATCTCGGCACTGCGCACCGCTTTCTGCCGCGCGCCGAGCATTTCCTCGGGCCGGTTGTCAAAGGTGAGATCGAAGCCCTTGGTCCAGAACTGGAAATCGAGGCAGGATACCTCTTCGCGCTCAGCAAGGCCCGTGAGAACACCCACGGCCAGTTCCGGCTAATCGTAGAGCTGGAGTTCTAGCCCTTCACCTCGAACACAGACCAGCCGGTCCGCGTCGCCAGCCGCTCCAGCGCCAGCGCGCCGAGCTGCGAATTGCCTTTTGCATTGAGCCCGGGTGACCACACCGCGATTGAAGCCACGCCTGGCACGACCGCCAGAATGCCCCCGCCCACCCCGGATTTGCCCGGCAGGCCCACGCGGAAGGCAAATTCGCCCGAATTGTCGTAGTGCCCGCACAGCATCATCAGCGCATTGATCCGCCGTGCGCGTTGCGGAGTCACAATGCAGCGCCCCGTCGCCGGATCGCGCCCGTCGTTCGCCAGAAACCGCCCTGCCCGCGCCAGTTGCCGGCAACTCATCGCAAGCGCGCACTGGTGAAAATAGACGCCCAGCGCCTGCTCGACCGGATGATGCAGATTGCCGAACGCACGCATGTAATTCGCCAGCGCGAAGTTGCGAAACCCCGTCGCCTGCTCGGCGGCAGCAACTTCGGCGTCGATGATGATGCGCTCATCTCCGGCCAGCCCGCGCACGAAGCGCAGAATGCCCGCAATCGCTTCGGCTGGCGTGCCGCCGCCCAGCAACACATCGGCGACAACGATCGCACCCGCATTGATGAACGGATTGCGCGGGATACCTTGCTCGGTCTCCAACTGGACGATCGAATTGAACGCGCTGCCCGAAGGCTCCCGCCCGACCCGCGCCCACAGCCCATCGCCGATCAGGCCGAGCGCGAGGGTGAGCGAAAAGACCTTGGAGACCGACTGGATCGAAAAGGGCTCCTCGGCATCGCCGCCAAGATACTCGGTGCCATCGGCAAGAATCACCGCAATGCCGAACCGGTCCGGGGAAACGCAGGCGAGCGGCGGGATATAATCCGCCACGCGCCCGCGCTGGCTTGCGCCGTGCATTTCCTCGGCAATATCGCCAATGATCGCGGCCAGATCGCTCACTTCAGGTAACGCTGGAACCAGTCGGCGATGCGCTCGAAGCGGTCGCGCAGGAAACTTGGCCGCACCAGCCCGTGGTTCTGCTCGGGATAGCCCACCAGCCTGGTGGGCACACCCGTCAGCTTCAACGCCTGATAAAGCTGCTGTCCACCGATCAGCGGCACGTTGTCGTCAGCCATGCCGCCCATGAACAGCGTCGGCGTCTTGATCCGGTCGGCATGCAGCAGCGGTTCGGACAGCCGCATCCACAAAGCCGTGTCTTGCCACGGTGCGCCAATCTCCTGCGCATATTGCTGGATATATTGATCCACGCCGAAGAACGCGAAGATGTTGCCGACCCCTGCCCCACTGAACCCGGCCTTGAAGCGATTGTCGCGCACGATCAGATAATCGGTGAGAATGCCGCCATAGCTCCACCCACCCACGCCCAGGCGCGCCGGATCGGCAATGCCCTGCGCCACGGCCCAATCGGTCGCGGCATGCAAGTCGAGCACTTCCTTGTTGCCCCAATCGGCCGCAATCCCGGTGCCATAGGCATCACCCCGCCCCGAGCTGCCGCGATAGTTGACTGCGAGCACGGCGAAGCCCTGCGCTGCGATCCACTGCCGCATCGTATCGATTGCGTGCGAATCCTGCGCCGTTGGCCCACCATGGATCCAGAGTACGGTGGGATAACGCTGCCCTTCCACATAGCCGGCCGGAAGCGTCAGCATGCCGTGCACTTCGCTGCCGTCGCTTGCGGTAGCGGAAAAATCGCGCACGGGGGACCAAGCGATTCCCGCGCCCAGCGCGCGGTTGTGCGCCGTCAACGCGCGCAGCGCCTTGCCTTCCATCGCATAAACTTCAGGCATCGCATCATCGCCGCTGGCGATCACCACGCGCGGCGCTTTGGCATCGCGCCCGCCGCAATGATCGAGCGCCGCCAGCTTGCCATCGCCCAGCCGCTGCAAGGCCCCGGTCGCCAGATCGACAACCGCCGGAAACTCATGCCGGTCCTCGGCCAGAATTGCACCGATGCGGCCGCCGCCCAAATCGATGGGGTGCTGCACATAAGTGCCCACGGTAGACGCCACCACCTTGGTCTGCCCGCTCGCCAATACCGTTTCGGCTAGCCGCGGCTGGCTATACTGGTTGAGTTTGGGCACATCGCCCACCAGGTGGCTGATCTTCGCTCCATTGGCCGACCAGATCAGCGTTTGCCCCAGCGCCCCGGGGAACTTCGCCACCACGCGCGGTGCCGCGCCTGCCTTCGCGTCCACCACGCTCAGCCACTGGGTTGCCGGCGTTGCGGGATCGAGAGCATGATCGGCAAGAAAGGCCACGCTCTTGCCATCCGGCGACCATTCGGCTTCGATCACATCAAACGAATTTGAAGCTGTCAGCCGCGTCTCGGTGCGCGACGCCACATCGAACAGCGCAAGGTGTGTGTGGCTCTCGGCGGTGATGAAGCCCTGCCCGTCTTCCTTGAACTTCACATCATCGACCACCACCGGCAATGGCCGTTCGGGATCGTCCTTGGGCGGCTCCGGCTCTGCATCGGTCAGCGTCAGCAGCAATTGGCGCGAATCGGGTGACCACCGGAACGCGACCAAATCCCCCTTCACATCGGTCAGCTTCTGCGCCTCTCCCCCGCGCCGATCCAGCAACCAGATCTGCGCCTGCTTGTCCTTGCCGCGCTTCGAGAGAAACGCGATTGTCTTGCCGTCCGGGCTGAATGCAGGCGCAGAGGCGCTGTCTTCGGAACCTGTCAGTTGCAGCGCGGTCGCCCCGCCCAGATCGGCAAGCCAGATCGCAGAGCGGCGCTTGTCGGCCTTCACATCCACATCGCTCGCCACATAGGCAGCCTGCCGGCCATCAGGCGCGCACGTCAGTTCGGATAGCGAGCGCATCGCGAGAATGTCGTCGATGGTGATCTGATGGCGCGTAGGAGCCGCTTCGCCTGCCACCGCCAAGGCGGGCAGCGTAGCCAACGTCAGCATCGCGCCCCAGCGCAGCCCGAGCGCCGCCCGACGTTTACTGTCCTTACCCATCGCATGTCCCCAAAAGCCGGTTGAGGGGCAAGCCTAACCATGCATCTGTCGATCGGCAATCACATGGGCCGAAAGGGCTATGGGCCCTGTCAGCGCTTGCGCCGGCCCCTCCCCCTGCGGTTGCAGGGTACCAAGGTACGGAGCAGGATCGGCGGGCACCAGGGGATGCCCGCAGGATGGCCACCACTTCGCCTGACCGGATCGCGGATCCGCTTTCACGCAGCGCGGTGGAGGCCAGCGACGCGCGGTTCTTTGTCCGGCTCGCCGGGGTCTGCGTGATCATCGCGGTCGGCGGATTTGCGCCGACTTACTGGCTGCAGGTACCCGCCGGAACGTTCATCGGCACGCCGCTGATGCATCTGCACGGTCTGCTCTACACGGGTTGGGTGCTCTTGCTCTTCACCCAGTGCCGGATGATCGAAAAGCGCAGTTACCGGCATCACCGTGCGTGGGGGATGGCGGGCATCGCACTCGCGGCGATGATGGTCGCTGTGGGCACAGCGCTCGCGGTCCGGGGCTTTGCAGAGCACGTCACGATCTATGGCGACGCCTCCCGCCGCTTCCTGATCGTACCTTTATTTTCGATGGTCTCGTTCCCGCTCTTCTTCAGCATCGCCGTCGCGAATGTCCGGAGCAACGACTGGCACCGCCGCCTCATGTTCGTGGCGACCGCATCACTGCTCGGCGCGGCGCTGGCCCGGGTCTTCTTCACGGCCTTTGCCGGCTACGGGCCCGGCATGCGCCCGGGGATCGGGGCACCGCTGGCCGTCAACGCCACGCTCGGCCCGGTGTTGCTGTCAAACCTCATTATCGTGGCGGGCATGGTCCATGATTGGCGGACCCGCGGCAAGCCGCACCCGGCCTGGACCATCGGGCTTGTAACCCTTGTCGGCACTGAATTGCTGCGCACGCCGATATCGGCCAGCCCCGCATGGCTGCATTTTGCGGACTGGCTGCTCCGCGCGTCCTGATCAGCGCGCCAAGACAGCCTTCGCCGCCGTGATTGCCTCGGCTGCCTTGTCGCCATCAGGCCCGCCGCCTTGCGCCATATCGGGCCGACCGCCGCCGCCCTTTCCGCCCAAGGCCTCAACGCCCGCGCGCACCAGATCGACCGCGCTGACTTTGCCGAGCAGGTCCTCGGTCACCGCCGCCGCGATGCTGGCCTTGCCGTCATTGACCGCGACAACCACCGCCACGCCCGAACCCATGCGGGACTTGGCCTGATCCAGAAGTCCGCGAAGCTCCTTGGGATCGAGCCCATCCAGAACCTGCCCGGAGAAGGTCA
>CANFIV010000110.1 GCA_947446935.1 Sphingomonadaceae bacterium
GACCGGCATGCTTCACCAGCGCCTGCGCCGGGGCGAGCCGGTCTCGGGCCATCTGCCCAGCGTCGATATGCTGTTCCTTTCGGTCGCCGATGTGATCGGCGCGCAGGCCGTCGGTATCCTGCTCACCGGCATGGGCTGTGATGGCGCCGAGGGCCTCCTTGCGCTGGCCCACGCGGGCGCACGCACGATCGCGCAGGATGAGGCGACTTGCACCGTGTTCGGCATGCCGCGCGCAGCGATCGCGCTCGGTGCGGCCGGCGTGATCGCCCCGATCGGCACGATTGCCCGCCACGCGTTCAGCAAGGCGGCCTGAAACCATGTTCGAAAGCCGCATCGTCGCAGCACCACAGCGCGCCATCGAGCGAGTCACTGTTATGCAGGGCCAGGCTCTGGTGGACAGTGAGCCGCATATCGAGTTCTCCACCGTGCTCGGCAGCTGTGTGGCAACGTGCCTCTTCGATCCCGAAGTGCGGATCGGCGGCATGAACCACTTTTTGCTTTCCGAACCGCCCGCCGGCCTTGCCGCCACTACGGCGGTCGACGAACACTACGGCGTCTATCTGATGGAATTGCTGGTCAACCAGATGCTGGCCCGCGGCGCACGCAAGTCGCGGCTCAAGGCCCATCTCTATGGGGGGGCCAACGTCAACCGCAACATGATGCGCATCGGCACGGCCAACGCCGAATTCGCGCAAGCCTTTCTCCAGCGCGAAGGGATCATCGTGATGCGCGAGGATCTCGGGGGCACTGCTGCGCGCAGGGTCGATTTTCGCCCGGCGTCCGGCCAGATCCGCTGCCGGACAGTCGAGGACCGCCTTGCCCCACCTGTCAATCCCACCACCCGCCCGGCGCGCGCGTCCGGCGATGTCGAACTGTTCTGATTGGAAAAGCGAGCCTCAGCATGACCACTGTAACCCGAATCCTGACTGTAGACGACAGCCCAAGCATGCGGGCACTGCTCAACCATGCCTTGTCCACGCAAGGCTTCGAGGTTGCGCAGGCCGAAGACGGCATTGCTGCGCTCGACTGGCTGGCGCTCAACGAGGTCGATGTCGTCATCACCGACATCAACATGCCGCGGCTCGACGGTTTCGGCCTGATCGAGCGACTGCGCGGCGGTAGCCGACATCGCGACCGTCCAATCCTTGTTCTCACCACCGAAAGCTCGGACGAGAAGAAGGCCCGCGCCCGCGAAGCAGGCGCAACCGGGTGGATCGTCAAGCCCTTCGATGCCGCCAAGCTCGTCGCTGCCGTGCGCCGGGTCGCGCACTGATCTTGTCTAACGGCCAATTGATCAGGGCCACGTTTCAGGAGTTCCCACGATGATCCGCGAACTTATCACTTTCGAGGTCGAGGGCCAGGTCTTCGGGCTCGACATCATGTCGATCCGCGAGATCCGCGCATGGACCCCGACAACCCGTTTGCCGCGGGTACCGCACTATGTTGCGGGCGTGGTCAATCTGCGCGGCACCGTGCTGCCGGTGGTCGATCTCGCCGCCCGGCTCGGCTGGCGCGCGACCGAGCCCACACCGCGCCACGCGATCATCGTCACCCAGCTCGGCGCTCAGGTCGGCGGCTGGATCGTCGATTCGGTTAGCGATATCGTGACCGTGCCCGATCAAACCTTGCAGCCCCCCCCTCCGGGCGTTGGCAACGACAGCGTCGTGCCCTTCCTGGAAGGCCTGGCCGCGATCGACGACAAGATGGTGATGGTGCTCAACCTCTTCGCGCTCAGCGACGGGGCCCAGCTCGCCGCCGCTGCCTGAGGTCGGGAGAAGGTCTATGGCCGCGATGGCCCCACCGAACCAGGCCCCACCCAATCAGGCCACTCATCGCCAGATCGCTCTGGTGCTGGAGGAGCTGGCGCAAGAGGTCGAAGGACTGGGCGCGTCGCTCTGCGGCGATATCGATGTGGCGATGCGCCACATGGGCAGCCTTCAGGCTATCGACCTGATCGCCCAGAAGCAGCGCAGCCTTGCCTCGTTGCTCAATGCCGATTGCCTCGAAACCGAGGTCGAACGCATCGGCCTCGATATCTTGCGTGAGCGGATGCGGCTGCTGCGCTGAACACCCGCCGCATCTGTCCCCAAAGGGGACTCCTGCCGACGATAGGGTTTGCGATTCGCTCTGCGATGACCGAAATGAACGCATTCCAAGGGGACTGCGGGCAGAATGGCGGTCATCGGCGTATACAGCGTCAAGGGCGGAGTGGGAAAGACCACGCTGGCAGTGGACATGGCTTGGCGTTCGGCGGTGCGCTCGGGCCATTCGACCCTGCTTTGGGATCTTGACCCACAGGGCGGCTCAGGCTGGTTGCTCGGCCTGCCAGACCGCGACGGCCAACGTGCTGCTTCGGTCTTCCAGCGCGAGGGCAGACCTCACGATCTGATCACCGAAACCCGCTATCCCGGCCTTTCGGTGCTCCAATCGGATGAAAGCCTGCGCTCGCTTTCGCTGAAACTGGCGCGGATCGGCAAGCGCAAGCGGCTCGCCAAAATGGCCAGCCTCCTTGCGGCCGAATATCCGCGCATCATCATCGATTGCCCGCCGGTGCTGAACGAGATCAGCGAACAGGTGTTTGCCGCCGCCGATCTCCTTATCGTGCCGCTGCCGCCCTCGCCGCTTTCGGCGCGCGCACTGCCGATGATCCGCGAGGAAATCCTTGCGAACCACCCGCGCCACCCGCCGATCCTGCCGGTGCTCTCGATGTATGATGCCCGCCGCAAGCTCCACCGCGAAGTCCATACCGGCTTTGCCGCCGGCTGGCCCGTGATCCCGATGAGCAGCTCGATCGAACAGACCGCCGTCCGCCGCGCCCCGCTCGGCACGTTTGCCGCCTGGACCGAAGTCAACGAACGCCTGCAACGCCTGTGGGATGCGATCGAGGCCAAGCTCGCGATGCGTGCGGCGATTTCGGCCTGAGCGCGCTTACGCCGCGCCTTCCTTGAAGGTCTCCAGCGCCTCGCCCGCCTCGATCCAGCGCGCTTCTGCGGTTGCCAGCTCCGCTTCCACCGCGCTGCGCTGACGCGAAAGTTCGCCCATCGACAGCCGCGCGAGATCGCGGTCCGGCTTTCCCGCCAACGCCGCATCGAGCGCGGTCAGGCGCATCTGCGCGCGCGCGATCACTGTCTCGGCCTCGCTCACCGCCTTCTGCAGCGCTTTCAGCTCCTCGCGGCTCTTCGCCCCGCCTTTGGGCTTCCCACCCTTGCCGTTCTTGCCGCCATCGCCCTTGGGCTGGTTTCGGCCCAGCACGAAATCGATGTAATCCTCTATGCTCCCGGCATAATCCGTCGCCGTCCCGCCATCGACCAGCACCAGCCGGTCGGCGGTCAGCTCCACCATATGCCTGTCGTGGCTGATCAGGATCACCGCGCCGGTATAGCTGTTCAGCGCCTGCACCAGCGCCTCGCGCGCATCCACGTCGAGGTGGTTGGTCGGCTCGTCGAGAATGAGGAGGTGCGGCGCATCGCGTGTCACCAGCGCCAGCGCCAGCCGCGCGCGCTCTCCGCCTGAAAGCGTGGCGATGCGTGCCTCCGCCCGAGCGCCCGAAAAGCCGAAGCGCCCCAGTTGCCCGCGCACAGCGGCCGGGGTCTTGCCCGTCATTGCCCGCGTCATCAGCTCGATCGGTGAGGAATCGCTGCTCAGCTCTTCCACCTGATACTGGGTGAAATACCCGATCCTCAGCTTGCCCGAGGCGGTCATCCCGCCCTCGCTCGTCGCCAGCTGCCCCGCCAGCAACCGCGCCAAGGTGGTCTTGCCGTTGCCGTTGCGTCCCAGCATCGCGATCCGGTCGTCCGGGTCGATGCGCAAGTTCAGCCGCCGCAGGATCGGCTTCTCCGCCACATAGCCCGTCGCCGCCAGATCGAGCGTTATCAGCGGTGGACGCAGCTCATCCGGATCCGGAAAGTCGAAGCTCAGCGTCGGATCTTCCATCATCGCCATGACAGGCTGCATCTTCGCCAGCATCTTGGCGCGTGACTGCGCCTGCTTGGCAGTGGAAGCGCGGGCGCTGTTGCGGGCCACGTAATCCGCCAGCTTCTTGCGCTGGGTATCCTGCGCCGCCTTTGCTGCGGCGATCTGCGCGGCGCGTTCGGCGCGCTGCCGCTCGAAGCTGTCATACCCGCCGGCATAGAGCGCGATCTTGCCGCCCTGCAGATGCAGTATCGTATCGACCACATTGTTGAGCAGATCGCGCTCGTGGCTGATCACCATCATCGTGCCGGGATAGCTCTGCAGGAAGCTTTCCAGCCACAGCGTCGCTTCCAGATCGAGGTGGTTCGAAGGCTCGTCGAGCAGCAACAGATCGGGTGCCGAAAACAGCAGCGAGGCCAGCGCCACGCGCATCTTCCAACCACCCGAAAAGCTGTCGAGCGGCAGGGCCTGCATCGCCTCGTCAAAGCCCAGGCCGATCAGGATGCGCGCCGCCCGCGCATCCGCCGTATAGGCATCGATCGCGATCAGCCGGTCGTAAACGGCCGCCATCCGGTCCGGATCCGCGCAAGTCTCCGCCTCGGCCATCAGCGCGGCGCGCTCGGTATCGGCGGCGAGCACCGTCTCGAACGGGGTGGAAGCCCCGCTCGGCGCGGATTGCGCGATATAGCCCAGCCGCGTGCGCTTGGGCATTTCCACGCCGCCCTCGTCGGGCTCGATCTCGCCGATGATCGCCTTCATCAGGGTGGACTTGCCCGCGCCGTTGCGGCCGATCAGCCCCACCTTGGAGCCCGGCTGGATCGTCGCTGTGGCGCGATCAAGAATGGTGCGCCCGCCAAGCCGCACGGTGATACCCTGGAGTGTAAGCATGCGCGGCCCCTAGCAGGCAGTGGGCAAGGTTGAAACCCGGCGCGGAGCCACAGCCAAGAAAGGGGTTTCGCGCAACCGCGATCATTCTCTCTCCGCGCCTCTGCGCGAACAATCTTCCCCCCCCCACACAAAAAAGCACCGCCCCGGCTCCGCCCGCACTGGACTTGGCCCCGCGCCCTCGTCCATGAACTGCGGTCATGTGGCAGATCTATCAATTCCCGCTGTGCCCGTTCAGCCGCAAGGTGCGCCTGCTCCTCGCGGAAAAGGGCGTCGCCTATGAACTCATCCGCGAAAACCCGTGGGAGCACCGCGACGAGTTCGAGAAGCTCAATCCTGCAGGCCGTACGCCGGTGCTGCACAATCCCGAACGCCAGATCACGCTCATCGACAGCCGCGCGATCTGCGAATACTTTGAAGAAACGGTCGACAAGGCCCCGATGATCAACGGCACCGCCGCCGGCCGCGCCGAAATCCGCCGCCTCGTCGCGATGTTCGATGAAAATTTCTACGCCGCCGTCACCCAGCCCTTGCTGGAAGAACGCATGAAGAAGCGGCTGGTCTATCGCCAATCCCCGGATTCGCGCGCGCTGCGCGAAGCGATGAAGCTGGCCAACGATCATCTCTATTATATCGATTATCTGATCGACAACCGCCCCTGGCTGGCAGGCTCGACGATGAGCCTCGCCGATCTCACCGCCGCGGCGCAGCTATCGGTGGCGGATTACCTCGGCGGGATCGACTGGTCGCTGCACGAGCAGGCCAGCAGCTGGTACTCCGTGTTCAAGAGCCGCCCCAGCTTCCGCCCCCTGCTGACCGAACGCATGGATGTGATCCAGCCCCCCGCGCACTATGCAGATGTGAACGCGTAAGTCTTGGCTGCGCGAAGCGGCTGCGGATTGGCACTGGGCAACGCCCCCCCCCTCAAGCCCAGCGGTGAGCGCGAACGGTAAACTGGTCCACCTCGCCCGCAATCGTGCCCCTGGGATGGCCGGTTGCGCCATACCATGCCTCCGTTTGCGCAAACTGTTGCGTCGATGCACCCAAACCCAAGCCAGTCAGGCACTGCCCCGACCACCAGCCACAAACACCTTTCCTACATGCCGCATTTTGCGCCATAAATCC
>CANFIV010000111.1 GCA_947446935.1 Sphingomonadaceae bacterium
CCAGTGCATCGGGCAGCTCGAACAGACGGAAATCCATGTAGGGATCGCGAGTGCGGGCAAAGCGGGCGACCACGCCGAACCCCTCGCGCACAGTCGGCGCGCTCACCGCCGCAACCCCCATCGCGCCGTGCATCGCCGCGCTGATCCCGGCGGCATAGCGCAGCGACCAGCCCGGCTCGGCGATGCGCGCGGCGTTGCCGAAGATCGCAAGCTGCTGGCCCACGGAAATCCGGTCAGTCGCCATCAGGGCGGTTGGCGACAAGCCCGATCCGGCCAGCAACTCCAGTTCGCGCGAACGCAATTGCGCCAATAGCACTCTGGCGTAGCTGCTGGTGAGGAGCATGGCATCAAACTGCGACATGGCGTGAAATGACCATAAAATTGGCTGAACCGGCAATGGGCGCTGAGGCAGGTCTGCGTCAAGCTGCATGGCAAGAATGGGAGAGACAGGGCATGGTAGAGCCGATCAACATGCAGCACGCGGCTCACCAATTGGTTGTCCGCCCCGGGCGGTTCGCGTTCGGCGAGGCTACACCGGCGCACTGGATCGCGGACAAGCCGGAACTCTCACAGATGATCAACGGCGCATCGCTGGTCATGCCATTCCTTGAACCCTTCCTGATCGCCAGCATCCAGGCCGCGCGGGGCCAAATCGCCGATCGCGCGCTTGATGCAGATGCCGCCGGCTTCTGCGGGCAGGAACTGCAGCACTTGCGCACCCACCGCCGGTTCAATGCCACCCTTACTGCGCGCGGTTATGTCCGGATCGCCGCGCTGGAGGCCCGCATGCGTGCCGACTACGCGAAGCTGCAGACCCGCCCGCTGGCAGAGCGGCTCGCCTATACCGCCGGGTTCGAGGCTATGACGATGGGGCTGACCAAATGGGTGGTGAGCCAGCGGGCGATGCTGTTCGCCAAGGCGGACCCGGCCATGGCCTCGTTCATCCTGTGGCACATGGTCGAAGAGACGGAGCACAAGTGCGTGGCCTTCGATGTCTATCAGGCGGTCACACCCGGCTTCGCGCGGCGCGCATGGGGCGTTCTGGCGGGAAGTCTGCACGTGATCCGGTTGACCCGCGCTGGCTACCAAATCCTGCTGGAGCATGACGGGCTTTGGGGGCAGCCGAAATCGCGGCTCAAAGTCTGGGGCCATGCGCTTCGGTTTGTGCAGCACACACTGCCCTTCCTCGTCCGCGCCATGCTGCCCGGGCACGATCCGCGCCAGGAGACCGATCTCGATTGGGTGCGCGAATGGATTGCGGGCTATGATGCGTTGGTTGCCCGTTCGGGCGAGCCAGAGGTCATGCCGATGATCGATCCCGGCGCGCCGGGAATGCCCACACCCTTTGCGGCGCTGCAGGCCGCCTGAACAATGCAAAGCGAGAAGCTGCCATGACGACCGAACCTACCGATCTTTCGGCAATCCGCACCCGCCTGATCGGGCACGGGGCGCTTGTCCTCCTTGTCGGCTTCGTATTCGGGTTCGGTTATCTGTTCTTCCTGCTCGGGCGGATCGAGCTTTGGCCCATCCCCGGCGCGATTCCCCAGCAGCTGCCCGGCACGATCAAGGCCTGGCGGATGGCGCACCTCGAAGGCATTCTCAATGGCCTGTTCCTCTGGCTTTTCGCCGCGATCCTCCCGCAGATTCCGGTAAGCACGGCCTATGCCCGGCGCATCACTACCGCATTCATCGCGATGGCTTGGCTGCTACCTTTCGCGTCCATCCTGGACGCGTTGTTTCCGGACAGCCGAGGACTCGCGTTCCACGCGCCGTTCACAAACTATCTGGCGTTCTTCATGTTCTATGTCGGCATCGTCTGGTCGATGTGGGCTGTCGGGCTCATCGCATGGAGCTGCCTGCGACCCGCCCCCAGAGAATGAATGGCAGTGAATGACCGGGTGCAATTGGAAGGGCGCTAGCCGCGCGTTGCCGTCTCGATCAGATCGCGCACGACCGGGTTGGGAAACCGCCGCGCTACAGTGACCGCCAGGAACGTCTCGGCAATCCCCGGCAATGCCTCCGCCTCCACCAACGCACCCGAGCGCAATTCGTCGCGCACCACGATGGACGGCAAGACAGCGAGAGCGTGACCTTCGCGCACCATCAGACGCATCATCGCCATGTCATCGACTTCGGCGGCGATCTGGGGGCGCAAGCCGAGCCGGTCGACCAGCGCGTCGAAACCGGTGCGCACACTGCTGCCCGCCATCGGCAGGATCACCGGATGCGCGCGAAGCAGATCCCCCACTGCACGGGTTTGCCCGAGCAGCGCGGGTGCGCCGATCAGGCTGACAGGTTGTTCGGAAAGCTTGTGCGCGATGGTGGGGGTGAGCGCGTCGCTGGCCGGAGCCTGGTTGGTAAGCACCACATCGAGCGCCAGCGACTGGAGCGCCATCAGGAGTTCGGCCTGGCTGCCCGAGCGCAGCACCACCTCGATATCGGTGCGCGCCAGCAGAGGGCCGACAAAGCTGATCTGGAAATTGCGCGAAAGCGTGGCGAGCGCACCTATCCGCACTGCCTGCCGTGCCGCGCCGGTTTCGCGCAAGGTGCCAAGCAGTTCCTCCCCGGTCGCGAAAATCGCTTCGGCATGATCGAGCGTTATGCGGCCCGCCTCGGTCAGGTGCAGCGCACGGCCGCGCCGTTCGAACAGTGTTTGGCCCAGCCGGTCCTCCAGCTTGCGGATCTGCACCGAGAGCGCGGATTGTGAAACATTCAGCCGCTGTGCGGTGCGGGTCAGGTTCCCATCCTGCGCCACAGCCCAGAAATAGCGCAAGTGATTGTAGTTGAGCTCGGTCATATCGTTTCTTTAAAATGAACGATAATAGCTAAACAATGAATTTTTTGCGTGGACGCCACTTCGCTAGGAGATCGCCATCGTTCCCCTGCCGAACTGCGGAGCCCAGACCATGCCGATCGATCTCCTGCCCTTTGCCCCCCCGCTGCTGCTTCTGGTGGCCGCCGGGATCGGATTTGCGCAGCCCGGCCGTATCGGTCGGAGCGCGTTGGCGCTGATCGAATTACTCGCGCTGCTGCCGATCGGAATGGCCTTGGGTGCCTTAGCGCTTCTGATGACCGCTGGTCCCCACACCACGACGCTGGTGTCAGGCCTCTCAGTCCGGCTCGATGTGGTCAGCGCGGTCATGATGATGCTGGTTTCGTTTATCGGCTGGATCGTCGTGCGCTACGCTGCGGTCTACCTTGATGGCGAGGCACGGCAGGGTACGTTCATGGCGTGGCTGTGCACGACGCTCGCCATGGTCCTGCTGCTGGTGACTGCTGGCTCGCTGATCCAGCTCGTCGCCGCATGGATTGCCACCAGCCTCGCGTTGCACCGGCTGCTGCTGTTCTATCCCGAACGCGTCGCGGCGCAGCGGGCCGCGCGAAAGAAGTTCGTGACAGCGCGCGCCGGCGATGCGGCACTGATCGGCGCGGCGCTGCTGCTCGCCATGGCTTATGGCACGACCGACATGTCAACGATCCTGAGCGCGGCCCGCGCTGGCACGGGCGGAATGATGGTCATGACTGCGGCCGGACTTCTCGCCATGGCTGCGCTGCTCAAGTCCGCACAGTTTCCACTCCATGGCTGGCTGACCGAAGTGATGGAAGCGCCAACGCCGGTCTCCGCGCTGCTCCATGCCGGGGTGATCAATGCCGGCGGGTTTCTGCTGATCCGCTTTGCCGATGTCATGCTGCTTGCCCCGGGTGTGCTGGCGGTGCTGGTGATGATCGGCGGCTTCACCGCGCTGTTCGGCGGGCTTGTGATGCTCACCCAGCCGGCGATCAAGACCTCGCTTGCATGGTCGACCGTCGGCCAGATGGGCTTCATGATCATGCAGTGCGGCCTCGCGCTGTTCCCGCTCGCGCTGCTGCACATCGCGCTGCACTCGCTTTACAAGGCGCACGCCTTCCTCGCCTCAGGCGGCGCAGTGGAGACGATAGCGGCAGCACGACGGCCAGGTCCGGTGGCGATCCCCCGCCCTGCCGCTGTTGGCCGGGCGTTCATCGCCGCACTCGCCATGTTCACGCTGATCGGCTTGGCCTTCGGCTTCCAGCACAAGTCCCCGCAAGCCATCGCGTTGGGCGCGATCCTGATATTCGGCGTCGCCTACTTGCTGGCGCAGGGCCTTGCCGACACGGCACCCCGCGCACTGACCCGGCGCATGGGCGTCTACGCGCTCGCCGCGTCGGTGGGTTACTTCACGCTCCATGCAGTGGCGCTCTGGCTCACGGCCGGTACGCTGCCTGCAACCCCCGCGCCCGGCCCGCTGGAATGGACGCTGATGGTGCTGGCTGTGCTGAGTTTCGGGCTTGTTGCGGTCGCGCAGTCGATGTTCCCGCTCTGGGCCTATCACCCGGCGGCGGCGGGCCTGCGCGTCCACCTCTCCAACGGCCTCTATGCCAATGCCCTGTTCGATCGGCTGCTCGGCGGCTGGGCCCTGCGTCAATCCGCCTGACGAAATCCGCACGGCCGAAAAGGAAACCATCCCATGCTCATGCTCCCTTCCGTTGACGCCGGCACCATGCCAGCGCTGCAGGCAGCCGCCCAAAGCGCCGGACGCGCCATTCCGCCCGTCTGGCCGCTGGCTTCCAGCGTCGCGGTCAATCCGTATCTCGGGCAGACCGGCCACACACTCGCCGAAACGGCAGCGCTGCTGGCACGCGTGGCCGGCACGCCAGTGACCATGCCGCGCAGCTGGTATCGTGAGCGGCTGGCCAATGGCGCAATCACCGAGCCGGATCTCAGCGCGGCACTCACCGCAGCACCACAAGCGGCAAAGCCCGCCACCTTGGCCGCGCTGCTTGCAGCAATCGCCCGCGATCCCGCACCGATCAGGCCGGCCCCTACGGTGGCAGACCTTGCCGCCAAAGTCTCTGGCATCGACTGGCCCGCGATCATTGCCGAGCGCTTCGGCGCATGGGCAGGCGGGTACTTCGATCAGGGGCAGGCGCTGTGGGCCGCGCCACGGGGCAAGGGGGCCTATGCGGCGTGGCAGGCTGTCGCGACACATGACCTAACACCCGAGATCGTCGGGCTCTCCGGCTTCGGTGCCTTCGCGGCCGATGCGCCCGAACGCGCAGGCGAAGCGCTGGCCCGCGCAGTCCAGGCCCTCGAAGTTCCGCCCGCTGCGTTGGAAGCGTACTTCCACCGGCTGCTCGTCACGCTGGGCGGCTGGGCGCAAGTCGCCCGCTACGGACTGTGGCAGGCCGAACTGGCTGGTCGCAGTGATGCGACCCTGACCGATTTTCTCACCATTCGCCTGCTGTGGGAGCAGGCCTTGTTCGACCAGTATGCGCCGCAGATCGGCTCCGCGTGGCTGGCGGCGCTGGCCACCTACGAGGAGCCGATAGCGCCGGACCAGGATCAGATTGTCGATGCGATCCTGCAAGAGGCCTGTGAGCGCGCCGGACAAAATGCGCTGGCCATGGTGCTGACCGCGCCCGCTTCCCATCGCGAGCCACCGGTGCTGCAGGCGGCCTTCTGCATCGATGTGCGGTCGGAAGTCTTCCGCCGCGCGCTCGAATCGCTCGATCGGCGCGTCCAGACACTGGGCTTTGCAGGCTTCTTCGGCCTCACCGCGTCACACCGGCGCTATGCCTCCGATGTTGCCGAGCACCGGCTGCCAGTGCTGCTGAACGCGGGTCTCAGGTCGCGCACCGGCGACGAGGGCGCGGCGCACATCCGCCACACCGCGCGTGCAGCGCGAGCATGGGGCCGCTTCAAACTGGCGGCAGTCTCCTCATTCGCTTTCGTCGAAGCGGCGGGCCCAATCTACATTGGCAAGCTCATCAAGGATGCATTGGGGCTCAAGGCCAATCCGGTGCCACGCGATCCGAAACCTTTCGCCGATCCCGCGCCCGATGCGGCGACACGCATCGCCATGGCTTCCTCGATCCTGAAAGCGATGTCGCTGACCCGC
>CANFIV010000112.1 GCA_947446935.1 Sphingomonadaceae bacterium
GAAAGATAGACTGCATACCAGATGAACTTGGGGCGAAAGTACGTGTACTTCTTGGACTTCGTCAGGAAGCCGAGGTCGACACCGATTCCGGCATCCTTGAGCGTTTCGTTGATGAAGCCGGCATGGCGGCTTTCATCGCGCGCGAGCAGCTTGAACAGCTGCTTCATATCCGGGTTGCGGGTGCGGCGGGCCATTTCGGAATAGAGCACGCAGCCGGAAAATTCCGAGGTCAGCGAGCTCACGAGGAAATCGGTGAATTCCTCGCGCAGCGCGGGCTCAAGGTTCTCTATGATGCCGGCGAAGCTTTCCTCGCGGCGGAAGTGCCGCTTGTTGGGATCGGCCGTCATCTCGGCCATGAGCCCATCCCACTCGCGGCGCACCAGAGACACGTCGATCGCATCGAGCGCGTCGAAGTCCGTGGTGTAGAAGCGGGGGCTCAGCACCGTGTCGGCGCGGGCCATGGCCATCGTGTCGGGCTTGCCGCTATCGACGTCGAGGCCGGCAGCGGATGCGGCACGGTTAAACGCGGCATGGTCGATCGTGGTAGGGGCGTTCATGACGGTCTCCCGGGCGTGAAGCTGACTTCATAGAGTTCGGTAAGGTCGAAGTAGGCCGCGAGCTTGATCCACAGGCGGGCAAGGGGGCCGGCACGGGTCACGGTTGCCATCCGGTCGATCGCGATGCTTTGACCGAAATCAACCCGGATCGGCGCACCGTGGACTTGCACGCGGTCACCGGGCTGGAGCTGGATATTGCCGGCCAGCCGTACATGCGCGTGGAACTGTTCGGCAGTCTGCTCGATCTCGATGCGGCAGGGGGTATCGAAGCGGCTGGAGTTCATCAGGCGCCGCCTCCGGGAAGCAGGACAGCAAAGGCTTTGCGGTTGTCTGGCCCGAACGAACCCAGCTCGATCGCGCGGCCGGTTGCCTTGTCGGTTAGCGAGAGCGTGCCATTCTTCCACAAGGTCAGGTTGAACGGGGCCTCCATGCCAACCCCGCGCGTGCGCCGCTCGCGAGCCATGCCCCGCATCACGCCGCGCACGAAGCCGTTGCCGGGCACGCCGTCGATGAACACGCGCACCGTCTCGCCAGTCGCGATATCGCGGACCACCACCGCTCCGTCGCCGCGATCGGCGAACGTGAGATTGCGCACCACCGCCGGGGTGACATGCGCCTCGGCCCGGGCAACGTCGGGCACTGCCTCGCGGCTCAGCACCCCGACCTTGACCAGTGCCGTGAGCGCCAGTGCCGTTACCACCAGAATCGCGGCAGAGGCTAGCGCATGGCGCGGACTGGTCTGTTCGTGATCGTGGGCCATGCTCATGCTGCGGCTCCCAGCGGGCCGCGAACGGGATTTGACGCTGGCGCTGCAGGCTGTTCGGCGCGCTGTTTCACAGGCTTGATCGCTGCGGTTGCCTTGGCCAGCACCTCGGCAACCTCGGCCGCGGCCGGGATCGCGCGCAACATGGGCTGCGGCAGCCCGAAACGGAACGGTCGGGCGTGGGGCCAGAGCATTGCATAGCCGATGCCGCTGCGCGCAGCTGGCACCAACGCGATATCCCCGAAGCCTTGGCCCTGATTTCGCAGATCAGCCGAAGCCAGCTGGCTGAGCGGCAGATTGATGCATTTGCTGAGCGCAACGCCGATGCGCAGGACAACGCGGCGGTTGGTGATCGTATAGACCGTGGTCCGCGCGACAAGGATCGAAAAGATCATGGCCAAGGCGATCGCAACGGTTCCGAACCCTGCGGTGAGCAGCACGCCCATCAGCGTGCCGCGCACCATCGCCCATGCCACGAGCACTGCAAAGTACCCGGCGATCCAGCGCGTATTGAGTGCGGTGCGGGCGAACGCCCAAGCGTCCGGCGTCCCTTGCCAGAGGATATGCTCGCCCGCCGGAAGATTGCCGGGCAGGCCCCGGATTGGCTCGAAATCGTATTCGCTCACAGCCAGGGCTCCTGCCGGTTGGTATTGGCATAGAGATAGCCGCCACCGAAGTAGCCGATGATGCGCTCTTCCTCGTAGCGGGTGATCTCGCCAGCGGTTTCAAGCTGCGGCACGCCGTCATAGTCGGCCGCGTTGATGGCATCGATGCTCACGCCCTTGGAACTGACCGAGGCCATGGCCATCGGCGCAAGCACTGTCTTGCCGCTGGTGGTCTCGACCTCGATATAGCGGATCTGGTGTTCGGCGCGGTCGATCCACAGGTCGCGCACCGTTCCAGCCACCACGCCGTCAGCGGCGGTGACTGTCATGCCGCGCGGATCCCGTCCGCCGCTCCAGACAGAGATGGTCGCCTCGCCCGAAAGCGGCACGATGCGTGCACGGCCATGCGCATCCTGATCGGGCCAGCGGGCGCGCTGGGCATAGGAGGCGGGACCAACCCCGTCCGCGAGCGGGTTGCCGGTTGGCACATACGGCGCGCCGGGGAAGTTTTCGAGCCGTTTTGCTGCGATGTTGACCGGTTCGCGGCCTTGGTCGCGCGGCAGGGGATACGAGACCACCCCGCGGTCAAACGGCAGGAAAAAGCGCTTGGGCGTCGCCGCAGACAGCGGCCCACCCATGCTTTCGACCATGCCGGAGATCTCGTGCTCGAGCGGGTAGCCTTCACGCCGGTCCTCCCGGCGCAGCCAGAACACCAGCGCGATGAAGAAAAGGAAGAACGAGGCGAGCGCGAGCTCGGCCACGTCGATCGATCCTACCAGATATCCGTGATTCATCGAATGTTCCTTTCCCGGATCAGGGCCCCGGAGGCCGCTATTTCCACCACCATCACCACCACGTTCATGTTGGAAACTCTGGCAGCGCCATCTGTCCTCCTGGCAGCCCGCCGGCGATGTCGATGCGTTTGCCAGCCAGCGGCCCGAGGACGATCAGCGCGGCAAACATCATCAGAATCTCAAGACTGTAGACCGTGGCGTAGCCAGCCGCGCGGCCGCCCGGGCCGCTCAGCAGCGCCACGGTGTCGCGAATAATCCCACCGAGGGCGAGCGCGCTGCCAGCAGCAGTGGCCTGCACCGCGCCCCATGCACCCAGCGCCACACCCGAATCACCGCGCTCCGAAAGCGACATGGCTGCGATCAGCGTGCCGACAGAAAACAGCCCGATGCCGAAACCGATGCTCCCGGCACCCGCCGCGAGCAGCGCTGGTGCTGCCAGCGGGGCGGCCAGCAGCACCAACATGAACGCGCAAACGCCCGCGACCAGACCGAAGCCGGCGAGGCGCAAGGGGTGAAGCCCTCGCTCCAGAACGCGCGTGGAAAGAGAGAAACCGAGAATCGCCCCAAAGGCCCAGGAACCGGTGAGCATGGTGGTCGAACCCACCGTGAGGCCGAGCATTTCGGCACCATAAGGCTCAAGCAGGGCATCCTGCATGGCAAAGGCTGCCGCACCAAGGCCGATCGCGGTGAGCAGGCGGACTGTGTTGGGTTCGGCCACAAATTCGCGCCACACATCGGCAAAAGCAGGGGTTTCGCGCTCCGGCGCGGTGACCGCGCGGTTGCGGCCTTCCTGCTTCCACAGCGCGCAGACATTGAGCACGACGGTGACGAGGGCCGCACCCTGAATGACTTGTACCAGATGGGTCGGGGTGAAGTTGGTCAGCAGCCCGCCGATGATGAAGGCCGAAACCATCATGCCCACCAGCAGCATCACATAGAGCAGCGCCACCGCGCGCGGGCGCTTGTCGGGCCGGGCAAGATCGGTGGCAAGCGCAAGGCCGGCGGTCTGCGTGACATGGAGCCCCGCGCCGGTCAGCAGAAACGCGGCCATGCCACCCGCCAGACCTGCGTAGAAGGTGGGCTCCTTGCTCATCAGCAGGAGGGCGAAGGGCATGATCGCAAGGCCGCCCCACTGCATCAGCGTGCCGAACCAGATATAGGGCACACGCCGCCAGCCGAGCACCGAGCGGTGGGTATCGGATTTGTGGCCGATCAACGCGCGCAGCGGCGCAAACAGCAGCGGCAGCGCGATCAGCATTGAAACCAGCCACGCGGGGGTCTTGAGCTCGACGATCATGACCCGGTTGAGCGTGCCGTTCAGCAGCACTGTCGCCATACCCACGCTCACCTGGAACAGCGCGAGGCGCAGCAGGCGCGAAAGCGGCAGTTCCACACTCGCGGCATCAGCAAAGGGCAGCCAGGTCAGCGCGACCCGCGTCCATTGCCCCGCAAACCGGCCCAATTGGCTCTGGGCGCGGCCACGAGCGGATGATCCGGGGAGGGCGGGGCTGCTGCTCATGGTCAGTGGCGCACCAGTTCAAGTGCGTTGGAGATGTAGAAGCCGCGGCTGATCCGCTGGCTGCGCGCCACGGTCCATTCGGGCAGGGCTTCGCGAAGCAGGCGCACCAGATGCGCTTCCGAGACCGGAACGATCGCGGGCGCGCGGTCCTTGCGCGGGAACAGCAGGCCAGTGGTGTGCATCGCCCGCAACAGCGGCGTGGCCGGTGCAAAGGTGAAGACGATCGAATGATCGGTGCGCGCAGCAAGGGCGACGAGGGTGGAGACAATGTCGGCGGGCCGATAGTGGATCAGCGAGTCCATCGCGACGACATGGCCGAAGCGGCCGTGCGCAGGATCGAGCATGTCGCCCACGCGCCAGTCGATTTTCCCGTGTCCAAGGAAAGAGGGCTGGCGTTCCTTTCCGATGGCGACCAGGCCGCCCGCCACATCGACTGCTACTACTTCGGCGCCGCGCCGGGCAGCCAAAACGCTCAGCGCACCGGTGCCGCAGCCGGCATCCAGCACCCGCGTGCGGCGCAGATCGCTTGGCAACCAGTGCAGCAGCACATCGCGCATTGCATCGCGCCCGGCGCGCACCGTGGCGCGGATCCCGCTGACTTTCACATCGGAGGTCAGATCGATCCAAGCCTTGCGCGCCGTGCTGTCGAAATAGGTCGTCAGCCGCTCGCGCTGGGCTTCGAAGCGCGATACCGGCGCTTCGAACTGCGCGCGGGTTTGCTCAAAACCGGAAGGTGCGCGCGTCGCCATCATTCAAACCCCAGAAAATCGAAGATATCGCGGTCCTTCATCGCCAGCGCTTCCAGCGCGGGCGTGCCGGCCCAGAGCGTGCGGGCGAGCTGGAGATACTCCTCGCGCGCCTTGATCACATCGGGGCTGTCCGGCATTTCAAACAGGGTGCACTTCTTCAGCCGCGAGCGGCGGATCGCATCGAGATCCTGGAAGTGTGCGAGCCGCTTGAGGCCGGTCGCGGCATTGAAGCGGTCGATCTCGTCGGTCGCGGCCGAGCGGTTGGCGACCACGCCGGCAAGGCGCACATCGTAGTTGCGCGACTTGGCATTGATGGCTGCGACGATGCGATTCATCGCGAAGATGCTGTCGAAATCGTTGGCGGCGACCACGATCGCCCGCTCGGCATGCTGGAGCGGCGCGGCGAAACCCCCGCACACCACGTCGCCCAGCACGTCGAAGATCACCACGTCGGTGTCCGCAAGCAGGTGATGCTGCTTCAGCAGCTTGACCGTCTGGCCCACGACATAGCCGCCGCAGCCGGTGCCTGCGGGCGGGCCGCCTGCCTCGACGCACATCACACCGTTGAAGCCTTCGAACATGTAGTCCTCGGGGCGCAGTTCCTCTGAATGGAACTCCACCGATTCAAGCACGTCGATCACCGTCGGCATCAGCTTCTTGGTGAGCGTGAAAGTGGAATCGTGCTTGGGATCGCAACCGATCTGCAGCACGCGGTGGCCAAGCATCGAAAACGCGGCGGAAAGGTTTGACGAGGTGGTCGATTTGCCGATCCCGCCTTTTCCGTAGACCGCAAACACTTTGGCATTGCCAATGCGGTCGGCCGGATCGAGCCGGACCTGAACCGAGCCGTCGCCGTCAAGAATGCGGGTAGGGGGATCGAGAAGCGCCATGATATGTTCCTTTATGCCGCCACAGCCACGACGC
>CANFIV010000113.1 GCA_947446935.1 Sphingomonadaceae bacterium
GATCCCCGCCTTCGCGAGGATGACGAGGGCTCGGCCTAAATCCTTCGTCATTCCCGCTCCCCCTTAGTCATTCCCGCCCCAACCTTCGTCATTCCCGCGAAGGCTGGAATCCAGAGCCCCAAACCCCACGCCCAGCCGGCCTACCTTTTCCGCCCCTCAAACGCGTTCTTGGTCTTCAAACTCGGCTCCTCCTCCCACGGTGCCTCCGGCCAACGGTGCCTTGGGTAGCGGCCCTTCATGTCCTTCACCACATCGCGCCACGATCCGCGCCAGAAGCCGGGCAAGTCGGCGGTCGTCTGGATCGGCTTCTGCCCGGGTGATGTGAGCGACAGCAGCAGCGGCCTTGGCGGATCGCCAATCGTCGGATGCCGATCGAGCCCGAACAGCGCCTGCACGCGCAGTTCCACCGCCGGCCCGCCTTCGTGCGCATAGTCGATCGCATGGCTGGTCCCGGCGGGCGAGCGGAACTCGGCGGGCGCCAGTCGGTCGAGCGTGCTGCGCGCAGTCCAGTCGAGCCGCCCCAGCAGCGCATCGTGCAGCTTGCCCGCAGCAATCTGGAAATCACGCCGTCCGTTCAGCAAGGACGCAAGCCATTCCTCCGCCTCGGCCAGCAGCGCGCTTTCCGAAAGCGCCGCCAGCCCGGCATGACGCGCGCGTTCCAGCAGTGCCGCCGCGCCCGAGCCCAGCGGCAAAAGGCCCAACCCCTCAGCGCGCAAAGTTTCAATCAGCAGCCCGGCCACAGCTTTCGGATCGGGCGAAGGATCAGGCACCCGCGCCAGCACAATCGCACCCAGCCGCCGCTCAAGCCGCGCTTCCACGCGCGCTTCCGCGCCGTTCCACGCCAGCGAATGCCGCGCCTCGATCCGGTGCGCGAGATGCCGGGTCACATCGGCCTCCTCCAGCGCAACCGCCGCCGTGATCCGCGCACCCTTGGCCTCGCCTTGTGCATCGCCAATCACCAGCCATGCCGCGCGGGCGAGCGAGCTTGCCGGATCAAGCCGATACCCGCGCCCGCCGGAAGCCAACCATTCCTCCCCGCTCGAACCCCGCGCCCGTGCGATCCGGTCCGGGAAGGCCTCGGCCAACAGCACGCCAAGCGGAACCTCGGCCCCACCTGCTCGCACGGCCAGCCGCGATGCACTCGCCGCCCAGCGCCCTGCCAGTTTGCGCGAAGCCTCCGCCCGCCCGCCGCGCTCGCGATCCCAGCGTTCCAGCCGCGCCGCCAGATCCTCGCCGCGCCCGCCCAGCCCGCGCTCCTGCAGCAACAGCGCAAGGCAAGCCGCTTCCTCCGCCTGCCCGCGCGCCGCCGCAAACAGCAGCATATGCGCGAGCGGCGGCTCCATGGGCAGCGACGCCATCGCGCGGCCATGCGCGGTGATCCTGCCCTCGCCGTCGAGCGCGCCCAGCGCCGCAAGTTGCCCCCGCGCCGCCGCCATGGCCGCCACCGGCGGCGGATCGATCCACGCCATCTCCGCCGGATCGCCTGCGCCCCATTGGGCCAAAGTCAGCGCCAGCGGTGTCAGATCGCTCGTCAGCATTTCCGGCGGATCAAACGGCGCGCGCCCCGGATGCGCTGCCTCTTCCCACAAACGATAGGCCACACCCGGCCCTTGCCGCGCGGCACGGCCCGCGCGCTGCGCCGCCGCCGCCTGGCTCGCGCGCACCGTCACCAGCCGCGTCACACCCGCCGCCTTGTCGAACTCTGCCCGGCGCGAAAGGCCCGCATCGACCACAATCCGCACGCCTCCCAGCGTCAGCGAAGTCTCGGCGATGCTCGTCGCCAGCACCACCCGCCGCCGCCCGCCCGGATCAGGCCGGATCGCCGCGCGCTGCCCTGCCGGTTCGATTTGCCCATGCAGCGGCAGAACCAGCGCCTGCGGCAGCCGCTCCGCCAGCAAATCCGCACACCGCTCAATCTGCGCGACACCGGGCAGAAACGCGAGGATATCGCCCGCCTCCTCCTGCCACGCCTGCGCCACCGCGCTTGCCACCGCCTGCTCCGGCTTCAATTCTGACCGCGACCCCAGCCACCGGATCGCCAGCGGAAAGGCCTTCCCTTCGCTTTCCACCACCGGGCAATCCCCCAGCAGCCGCGAAAACCGCGCCCCGTCCAAGGTGGCAGACATGACCACCAGCCGCAGATCATCGCGCAGCACGCCTTGCGCCTCGATCGCCAGGGCCAGCGCCAGATCGCTCCCCAAATTGCGCTCGTGCGCCTCGTCAAACAGCACCGCCGAAATGCCCGCCAGTTCCGGATCGCCCAGCAGCGCCGAAACAAAGATCGCCTCGGTCATCACCACGATCCGCGTCTTGGCAGAGCGCTTGGCATCGAGCCGGGTGACATAGCCCACGGTCTCGCCCGCCTGTTCCCCCATCAGCTCGGCCATACGCTCCGCTGCCGCGCGCGCCGCCACGCGCCGGGGGCTCAGCACCACGACTTGCCCCGTGCACCACGCCTCACCAATTAGCGCAGGCGCGACCGCCGTCGTCTTGCCCGCCCCCGGCGGCGCGATCAGCACCGCCGCAGGGCTGGCCCGCAGCGCTTCCAGCAATTCGGGCAATACGGCATGGATCGGCAATTCGCTCACGCCCGCCGCCTTAGGGCCAAGCGCGCTCCAAGGAAACGGCTCCAAGGAAACAGGGTGTTCACTGCGCAATTGGTGCGTCCAGAAACGCACCCCATGCTAAAGCCCCTCGATGAGGACCAGTCTCGAAATCGTGATAGCGCTGCTCACCAGCCTGCTCGCCAGCGGCGCGGCCATCGCGGCGGTGCTGGCAGGCGGCGCAGCGCTGGTCGCGGGCGTCACATGGCTTATCCTGCGCGGCCGAAGCGGACCGGAAGGCCGCTAGCCAGCGCGACGGGCATAGGCCCCGCTTTCGGAAAATCTGCCCCGGGCTGAGCGAACCGGAAGAACCTCACTCCCAAACCCTCGTCATCCCCGCCTTCGCGGGGATGACGAAGCTTGGAGGCGGCTCCCAAGGGCCCACCCCACCAAATTCAATAGCGCCCACGCCTTGACCGTCCCCCACGCACGCGCCACCCTTCGCCAAATTCATTGGGAGCACATCACACATGCAGCACCGCCGCCTCGGCACCTCCGCCATCGTCGTTTCCGATATCTGCATGGGCACGATGACTTTCGGCAGTCAGGCCGATGAAGCCACCTCGCTGCGCATTCTCGATATGAGCTATGATGCGGGCATCAATTTCTACGACACCGCCGAAGGCTACCCCGTCCCGCCCGATATCAAATGGGTCGGCCGCACGGAAGAAATCGTCGGCAAGTGGCTGAAAACCAAGCCGCGCGATGCGATCATTCTCGCCACCAAAGTCTCCGGCCCCAGCCACGTCTGGTTCAAGAGCCCGCTCCGCAATGGCATGACCGCCGTTGACCGGCACAACACCACCCGCGCCATCGAAGCCAGCCTCAAGAAGCTCGGCACCGACTACATCGATCTCTACCAGACCCACTGGCCCGATCACGACACGGCTTATGAAGAAACCATGGAAGTGCTCGACGAACTCGTCCGCGCGGGCAAGGTCCGCGTGCTCGGCTGCTCGAACGAGACCTCATGGGGCCTGATGAAATCCATCGAAGCCGCCAAGGCCGTCGGCGCGGCCCGCTACCACACGATCCAGAACAATTTCAGCCTCAACAACCGCCGGTTCGAGGATGAGCTGGCCCAGGTCTGCCGCAAGGAAGGCGTGTCCCTCATCCCCTATTCGCCCATCGGCGGCGGCGTGCTGGCCGGCAAATACAACGGCGGTGCACGGCCCGAAGGCGCGCGCTTCTCGAAGTACCTCGAAATGGGCGGACGGCAGGCAGGCATGGCCCGCCGCTTCGTCAACGAAAAGTCCACCGCCTCCGCCGAACGCTTCGCCGCGATCGCCGCCGAGCACGGCCTCGATCCGGTCACGTTCGCCGTCGCCTGGTCCAAACAGCACGATTTCGTCGCCTCGACCATTGTCGGCGTGACCACCGAAGCCCAATGCGCGCCGATCTTCGCGGCGGCCGATCTGGTGCTGCCGGAAGAGGCGATGAAGGCCGTCAACGCGGTGAGCCGCGAGATCATGTACCCGATGGGGTGAGGTGACCGAAAAGAGATCGGGGTGGCGGCATTGAGCCCCACCCCGATCGCTAGCGGTTCACCGGGATCAAAGCACGAAGTCTGCGGCGGTGAAGGTCTGAAGGCCGGCAAAGGTGATCTGCAACTCATGCGTTGTCGGATCACCGTCGGTGTCGCCATAAAGCGTCGTTGTGCCATGGTTCAGGTCCTGCTCGAACCAGATCGACGCGGCCTTTTCCACCGTTCCCGAGAACGCGAAGTTCTGCGCCTGCCCTAAACCGAGCGTGCCGCGAAATCCGCTGAGATCGATTTTATCTCCTTCGGATCGCGCGAAATCCTGAACGAAATCGGGGCTGGCCTCGATTGAGTCGCCGGGCTTGAAGATGAACCGGTCCGCGCCGCTTCCACCTGCAAGCTGGTCCATGCCGGCCCCGCCGTTGATGGCGTCGTTGCCCGCACCACCCAGGATCGTATCGGCCCCGCCGCCTCCGGACAGCGTATCGGCACCGGCTTGGCCATCGATCACATTGTCGCGGGCATTGCCGTCGATCGTGTTGTTGCTCGCATTGCCCGTGCCCGTCGTGGCCTGTCCGAGAAGCTGCAGTTTCTCGACATTCGTCGGCAAGACATAGTCGCAATAGGCTTTAACGAGATCGAAACCGCCGTTGACGCTTTCGGAAATCGCATCGCCCGGATCGCTCACGAAGAACGTGTTGTTGGCGGTTGTGCCGACAAGGTTTTGGGTCGGCATCCCATCATACTGATAGGCGTGCACCCAATCGACCATCATCTGGCCGCTTGTCGTCGGTGCAGCACCCTTCTGCACCGCGAGATCGATCAGCAGATACATCGGCACGTTCATCGATGATGGCGTGGATGTCCGGTAGATTTCTACATTGTCGAGATACCAGATCAGGTCCGTTGGCGTCCACGAAAGGCCCCAGACATGCGCGCCCTCGGCAATGGTCGGATCCCAATGCTGGCCACTGCTGCTCTGATGATTGGCCCGTGTCCCGTAGTGGGCGGTCATCGTGGTGGTCGCTCCGCCGTAATTCTCCATGATATCGATCTCGGGCGGCCAGGAACCGTTTGCCGCTCCCATCCAGAACGCGGGCCAGAGGCCGCTGCCTGCGGGAATATCGATCTTGGCTTCGAAGTAGCCGTATGTCTGGGCGAAACTTTCGCGCGTTGTCAGCAGTCCAGAAACGGTTGACTGATTGTAGAGCACTGATTTGAGCGACTGCGGGGTGGGCGAGGCGGTGATGGTGAGCACGCCTTGATCGGTGCTGAACGGACTGATGCCGATCGGGTTTGTGCCGGAACCCTTCATCGAAGGATCGATGTAGATTTGTCCGTCCGAGCCGAGCTGCCTTGAAGCGAGCGCATCGCGGGTCGAACCCCAGCCATAGTCGGTGCGCCAGGTGCCGCTCGTATCGGCCCCGTTCACTCCGTTCCACAAGCTCAGGCTGTCAAAGTCTTCCGTGAAGGTTGCCTTCAGGCCCGCTTGAGGGCGGCCCAGCTTGAATTGTGTTGAGCTGAAATCGGCAATAACGTGATTTTTGAACTGGATGGCATCGCTACCATCCAGCGTCAGCACCACGTCGGCACCAACCTGTTGCATGGCTGATTGCACCTGCGCAAAACTGGTGAAATCGGCATATCCCGCGAGGCGGATTGTATCGACGGCGGTTCCGCTGGTGCTGAAATCGGTGATGACATCATATCCGGACTGGCCGGAGAACTGAAAGAGATCCTGGCCGCCCTTGCCGGTCAGAACATCGTTTCCAGCTCCGCCATCAAGCGTCTCACCCGCGCC
>CANFIV010000114.1 GCA_947446935.1 Sphingomonadaceae bacterium
GAAAGGTATTATGGCCCAATTGCTTGAGCCCATTGCAGAAAACCTGTGGACCAACGAGGCCGAGCCGTCGTTGATCGGCGGGCGGCTGCCCAGCGGCAAGATCGTGTTCCCCTACCCCAGCGGCGATGCGGCGGAGGGTGTGGAGCCCGTCCGTCTATCGCGCAAGGGCACGCTGTGGTCGTGGACCCGGCAGGATTTCCAGCCGAAGGAGCCCTATGAGGGGCCAGAGCCGTTCGTGCCGTTCCTGCTCGGCTATGTCGAACTGCCCGGCGAGGTGATCGTCGAGACGCGCATCGTGGACGCGGTGCTGGAAGATCTGAAGCTTGGCATGCCGATGGAATTCGTGGTCGCACCGTTCGACGCGACCCGTTCGACTTATGCCTTTCGGCCGGAGAAATCGTGATGGAAGACGTCTATATCATCGGGGCCGGGATCCATCCGTTCGGCCGGACTGACGGGCGCTCGGGCCGCGATCAGGGCGTGTTTGCCGTGCGGCAGGCCATGGCCGATGCCGGGATCGACTGGACCGACGTCGGCTGCGCTTATGGCGGCTCGGCTGCGGCGGGCAGCGCCGACATCATGGTCAACGAGTTGGGCCTTACCGGCCTGCCGTTTATCAACGTGAGCAATGGCTGCGCCACAGGTGGCAGCGCGCTCGCCTCGGCGCGCAACGCGATTGCTGCGGGCGAGTTCGACGTGGCTTTGGCGGTCGGCTTCGACAAGCATCCGCGCGGTGCGTTCAATGCGAAGCCGAAGGATTACGGCCTGCCCGAATGGTACGGCCAGACCGGCATGATGCTGACGACGCAGTTCTTTGCGCTCAAGATCCAGCGCTACATGCAGCTTTATGGGATCAGCCGCGAAACGCTCGGCCGCGTGGCTGAAAAGGCGTTCCGCAACGGTGTCCATGCCGATCACGCGTGGCGCCGCTCGCCGGTCGATCTGGAAACGATCCTGAACTCGACGATGGTCAACGATCCGCTGACCAAATACATGTTCTGCGCACCGGCTGAAGGCGCGGTGGCGCTGATTCTCGCGAGTGGGAAGAAAGTGCGTGAACTCGGCGCGGACGCGGTGAAGATTGCCAGCGTTGCGGTGCGCACGCGGCCGCCGGGCTCGTTCGAGGTGTTTGCGCCTTCGGTCGATATCGAGAACGGCGGCAAGCCGACGATCCTGGCTTCCAAGGCTGCGTTCGAACAGGCCGGGATCGGGCCGGAGGACATTTCGGTCGCGCAGCTGCAGGACACCGAGTCGGGCGCTGAAATCATGCACATGGCCGAAAACGGCTTCTGCAAGGACGGCGATCAGGAACAGTGGCTGCGCGAAGGCCGCACCGAAATTCGCGGCAAGCTGCCGGTCAACACCGATGGCGGCTGCCTTGCCTGCGGGGAACCGATCGGCGCGTCGGGCTTGCGGCAGGTCTATGAAAACACCGTGCAACTGCGCGGCCGCGGCGGTGGCCGTCAGGTGCCGAACGCGCCCAAGACGGCCTACAGCCATGTTTACGGCGCTCCCGGCCTGTCCGGCGTCGCAATTCTGGAGCGTTGACGCACATGGGGAAAATGACCGGCAAAGTTGCGCTCATTTCGGGCGGCGCGGAGGGGATCGGCGGCACCGTCGCGCGCCTGTTCGTGGCCGAAGGCGGCAGCGTGATGCTGGGCGATCTGCAACTCGACAAGGCCAAGGCCCATGCGGCTGAACTCGGGCCGAATGCCGATGCCGTGCAGCTTGATGTGCGCGATCTGGCGCAGTGGGAAGCGGCGGTTGCAGCCACCCTGGCACGCTTCGGCAAGCTGACTACGCTGTGCAACATCGCTGGCATTTCCGAGCCCGGCAATACGGTCGATGTCGATCTCGACAGCTGGAACCGGCACATCGCGATCAACCTCACCGGCACGTTCTATGGCTGCCGGGCAGCGATTCCGGCGCTCGCTGCCTCCGGCGAGGCGGCGACGATCGTTAATATCGGTTCGATGCTGGCGCACCGCGCGGCGGGGGGCATGGCCGCCTATTGCGCTTCCAAGGCCGGAGTTACGCACCTTACGAAATCGGTTGCGCTCGATTGTGCCGAGCGCGGGCTCAATATCCGCGCCAACACCGTGCATCCCGGTGCGATCCGCACTCCGATGTACAACCGCTATCTCAATGCCGGCGGGGCAACGCCCGAAGAGATCGAGACCGTTATGGCAGCAGCCCACCCGATGGGCCGGGTCGGCGAGCCGGACGAAGTCGCAAAGGCGATCCTGTTTCTGAGCTGCGAGGATTCTAGCTTCACCAGCGGCACCGATCTCAATGTCGACGGGGCCAGCGCGATCCGCAGCTAGCCCACCGAAAATGCTGCACCGCGCCGCAGAGCCGGGCAGTTTTCACCATAGGAGAGAAACGAAATGGCTTTGGTATCCGTCGTGGGCGCAACCGGCCGTCAGGGCTTGGCGCAAGTCCGTCAGCTTGTTGCGGCGGGGCACTCCGTCCGCGCGCTGTCGCGCAACGAGAAGCCCGATCTCGGGCCGACCAACGCCGATATCGAAACCCGCGTGATCGATCTCTATGACCGCTCGACCTATGTGAAGGCGCTCGAAGGCTCTGACGCGGTGTTTTACAACCATCCGCTGCAGCTGCGCGATTCCCGCGCCGAACTCGCCGGCTGGATCGGCGAGGCGGCCAAGGAAGTCGATGCCAAGCGCTTTGTTTGGAACACCTCGAGCTGGATCCCGGACAAGCCCGGCGATGCCTTCACTTATGCCGGCAATACGGCAGGGATCAACGCGCTGTTCCGCTCAGGGGTTCCGGCCACGGTGTTTGGTTCGGTGCTGTTCATGGACAACCTTCTCACCAACTGGGCGCGCCCGTTCATCGTGCACGAGAGCCGCTACGTCTACCCGCACAAGCCGACCCTTGGCGCGAACTGGATCAGCCTGGATGACGTCGGCAAGATCATGGTCCACGCGCTGGAGCGCCCCGATCTGGAAGGCGCGTGGATGAACATTGGCGGACCGGAGCGGCTGCTGCCGCCGCAAGTCGCACAGATCCTCTCCGACCACTTCGGCCGCACGATCAAGTATGATCCCTGCACCCCGGAAGAGTTCGGCGATCTGCTGGTGGCCGCGCTGGGCGATTCGATGGCCGAAGAAATGCGCGTGCCCTATTCGGCGGGGATTGCGGCGTTCTACAATTACAACAACACTGCACCGACCAAGCCCTTCGAGGTCAATACGCAGGCGATGATGGAGCGGCTGCCGGGGATCGAGCTGGAAACACTGGCGCAATGGGTGGCGCGGCAGGACTGGTCCGACACGGCGCACCGGCCTTCGGCGGGGTAGGGGCAAAGGCCCAATCCCTTTGACGGGAGAGGGTTGGGAGAGGGGAGCTTGCGCTGTGCGAGCCCCTCTCAACTCCGGCTAGGCGCTTCGCGCCAAGCCGGCGTGTCTCTCTCTCTCTCTCTCTTCAAACCACAGCCAAGCAGGTCTACCGCGCTGCAAGCCACCGCCGCGTGGCTGCTGCGACAGCTTTTGCCCGCTCGCCCGCATCGGGATAGGCATCGCGCAGCGCCTTCGAGCGCAGCTCGATGCTGAGCGGTATGCCCGGTGGCAGCGCCTTGTAGAGCGCATCTAGCGGCAGGCCGCCTTCGCCGCATTGTTCGCGCAAGTCGATGGCGTCGGTAATGATTGCGCCGAAATCCGCCGGATCGGGGCGCGTCGCCGGGGCGTCGCAAAACTGGGCGTAGGGGAGCAGTTCGGGCGGGACTTTCGCGATATCGGCGATGGGGCTGAGCGAGCGGTCGACGTGGATCGGATCGATCAGCAGCGCGCGCAGGGGGTGGGCGACGGCATCGAGCACGGCCATCGCCATCGCGAGGTTTTTCACTTCGGTGAAGATGCCGAACTCCAGCGCCACCCGCATGCCGGAGCCTTCCGCATGGGTGCACAGCTCGGCCAGTCGCGCGGCGGTTGCGCCCATATCGGGATCGGAGGAGACGCAGAGCACGTTTTTCGCGCCCAGCGCCGCGCCGATATCGATCGTCCGTTTGTGCAGCTTCAAATCTTCGCCCGGCTTGATCCAGATGACTTCGACATCGAGCAGTTCGAGCCCGGTGTCCGCCAGCGCGGCGCGGGCATCGCGGGTGGTGGTCTCGGTCCAATGTTCAGGCTCGACCCATAGTCCCGTTGCATCGAAGCCGCCGGTGGCGGCGGCCCGGATCGTTTCGACCGGGCCGGAGTCCGGCACGATGCCCGAGGCGAAGGAGATGCGGTTCCTATTGGCCACCCTAGATAGAGCTCCCGCCGTCCACCCGGAATTCCGCGCCGGTGGTGAAGTTGGCTTCGTCAGAGGCGAGGTAGACCGCCATGGCAGCGATATCTTCAGGCTTGCCGATGCGGCCGATGGGGTGGACCGCAACCCAGCCGGCATAGACTTCATCAGGATTGGGCACCTGGGCCAGCACCTTGTCCAGAATGGGCGTGTGGATCACGCCCGGATGGATCGAGTTGCAGCGAATGCCATAGCCGCTCTTGGCACAGTGCATCGCGACCGACTTGGTCATGAGCGTCACCGCCGCCTTCGCGCCATTGTAGGCCACCAGATCAGCAGTCGCCTTGATCCCGGCGAGCGACGACATGTTGATGATCGAACCGCCGTGGTTTTTCATTGCGGCAACGGCGTATTTGCAGCCCAGGAAAACGCCGACCACGTCGATGTCAAACTCGTGGCGGAACTGCTCCAGCGTGACCTGCTCGATGTTGCCCGCCGTGGTGATGCCGGCGTTGTTGATCACGCAATCGAGCGTGTCGATCCCCTCCACTGCGCGGGCCCAATCGGCTTCCTGCGTGACATCGAGGTGGACGTAACGGGCCTTGGGAGCGAGCTCGGCGGCGAGAGCCTCGCCGTTCGGGTCATCGATATCCGCGATCACGACATTGGCCCCCTCGGCCACGAAGCGCCGCGCCATGGCAGCGCCGAGGCCCGATGAGCCGCCGGTGATGAGAGCCGTTTTCCCGTTCAGTCGCATGTTCTTCTCCCGTTATTGTTTTTCGCGCCGCTTACCCGTTCGCCGGATCGACTCGCTCCCAGTCATGCCAGGCCTGTCGCTGCACGATGATCCACTGCCCGCCGCGTTTTTCCAGCCGGTCGCAATAGCGGCCCGCGACGATCCAGTCGGTCGCCTTGCCGCCGGTTGGCACGGGGGTGCCCTCCATGTGGCCGGCCTCGATCAGGTGGTAGGCGACGAAATTGGCCTCTGTCTCCACACTCGTGCCGTCCTCGGCGAAGGTAAAGTGCACGTTGCTGATGCTGTGGTGCGTGGCAGGGATCGTACCCAGCACGGCACTGGCAAAACCGATAAATTCATCCGCCGAACCGACGAAAGTGGAGTGGCGGTGGACGTGATCATCGGCGAAGCAGGAGCGCACCAAAGTCCAGTCGCGCCGGTCGATTCCCTTGCAATAGCGGTGGAGCACATCGCGAACTTCCTCGCGCGCCAGCAGCTCTTCGGTCGTCACTGCCACGGCTCTCCCCTCTCTTTTGCTAGTAACGCCCGTCTAGCATCCGGGGTGATTTGGTGGGAACTTGCATAATTGAGAGGAAAGCCGGGAATGGCCGAAAAACGCGGACGCCTAGAGGGAAAAATCGCGATCATTACCGGCGCGGCCAAAGGGCTGGGCGAGGCCGATGCGCGCATGTTTGTGCGCGAGGGTGCGCGGGTGATCCTGACCGACGTGGACCGGGCAAACGGTGAGCAGTTGGCCGCCGAATTGGGCGACATGGCCGAGTTCCAGTATCTCGATGTGCGGCACGACGCGGAGTGGAAGGCGCTCGTCGACGATGTCGTCGCGCGGCACGGGCGGCTGGATATCCTCGTGAACAAC
>CANFIV010000115.1 GCA_947446935.1 Sphingomonadaceae bacterium
ACGCCTGCGTCGATACCTGTTCAACTCGCCCGGGCCGAACCGGTCGCGGCCCCGCTGCAGCCGGCTTATGCACCCGCCCCGGTACCTCGGCAGGTTGCTGCCGCCGCCTATAATCCGCCTGCTCGAGCCCGCCGCTCCGGCCGCGAGGCGCAGTTCATGCGCGCCGTGGTTTCGACCGCTGCGGTCTCGGTGGAGATGCCCGATGCTTCGAGCCAGATTTCGCCGCTGGGAATCATGCTCGGCCAGATGGTCCGCTCGCAGGAAACCCCCGGCACGCAATATGGCTTTCAGGAGGAGGTCGCGATGCCGATGCGGCCGCGCCTGATTGCGGTGCCGGAAGTCGCTTTGCCGGAGAGCTTCTGCTCAATCGATCAGCGGAGCGCATTCAGCGAAGGCATTTATCGACCCGCGCTCGCGATTGCTGAGCACAACGCGCAAGTTGCCAGCGCCTATGTGCGCAAGCTGCGCACGCTTTACGACAATTACCAACTCAGTGGAGACAGCACCTCGCTCCAATCTGTCGCCGCTGAGGCCCGCGATTTTGCCCGGGCCGCCAATGCCGCCAATTCCATCCACGACTCGCTCGTCAACCAGTTCGAGGACATCATGAACACACCCGTCGGTTCCTGCGGAGCGATCCAGTGACGCGCCGCCTCAATGCCTCCGCCGCCGTGCTTGCCTTGGCGGGGCTGGCGCTTTCCGGGCCTGCAGAGGCAGCCTGCATCGATCACCAGACCGCAACGGCTGCGCGCATCCACCAGTTCGAGACGATGATGATGGTCGTTTCGCTGCGCTGCGGGCGGATCGGATATGACATGCGCTCGTCTTACGAGGGCATGGTGATCGCGCATCAGGCCCCGTTTGGTCAGGCAGCGACCCGGCTGCGCCACTACCTTGGCGGCAACGATTTCGATGTGCACAGCGGCGGGTTCGATCGCTACGCCACTATTCTTGGCAACACCTATGGCGGCGGGGCGACCTCGTTCGGCACTTGCCAGACATTGGACCAGGTCGCGGGCGAGTTGGCTAAAGTTCCCGATGTGAAGCTGCTTGCTCAGGTCGCTGAGACGCTGATCACGCGGCCCAAGCTCGACGAGATGGCTTGCGCCGTCGAAAATTGAAGGGCCTTGGACCAATGGCCGGCAGGTATTCAGGGTAAGTTTCAGGTTAACTGAATCTCTTGGCCGGTCGTCCATCATGGAACGCTAGAACGACAGGGCTGGGTAGGGTGCAATCCGGGCTGAGGGCGGAGATCACGGCGCAAGCTGAACACCGCATTACCTCGTCCGCCTGATTACCAGGGGAGCAGACGATGCGAAAGATCGGGTTTGTGAGCAAACGTCGGACTTCGGCAGGGAGCAGCCGCCTCGCCCTCGTGGCCATGATCGCCGTGGGCTGTGCTCCGGGAATCGCTGCAGCGCAGACCTCTGCCGCAACTGCCTCCGCTCCGGCGAGCAGCACTGCGGCGAGCAGCACTGCGTCCAACGGCGTGGGCTCGGCCTTCGAACTTGCGTTCTGGCAATCGCTGACCGGTAGCGAAGATTCCGCATCCTATGAGGCCTATCTCGCCAAATATCCGGATGGCACTTTCAGCGGCCTGGCCCGCGCCAAGATCGCAGCATTGCAGCGCGCGCTGACTGTCCAGCCGGCAGCGGCACCGTTTGCACCGGCAACGCCCGTTCCCGCACCCGTTCCGGCGACCATTCCCGTTGCTGCGCCCGTCGGTGCACCGGCCGTGGTCGGGGCCTCGGCGCTGCAACCGACCCCAGCGGTCGTGACCGCCACTGCGACCACGCCTGCGACCGGACAGATCGCAGCGGCAGCAACGCAAACCCCCGAAATGATCCCCGCCAACGCTTCTGTCGGGTTGGCTGAGCAAAGCTCGCCGCTCACCCGCCTGCTCGCGCAGTTGCGCGGCGGTTCGGATGCGGCGACTGCCTCGCCTGCCCCGCTGGTTCCGGCGGCACCGGCGGTCCTGCCCGCTGCGGCAGCCGCACCGATCAGCGCTGCGCCGTCCCCGACCCAGCAAGCAGTATATACGCCCACACCGGTGCAAGCTTCCGCACAGGCAGCTGGGCAGGTGCTCGCTTTGGTACCGGCAGCAGACCCCGCGCCGGTTGCGGCACCCTATGCGTCTGCACGCCCGGTTATGCTGACCGTGCCTGAAGTGGCCATACCCGCCTACTTCTGCAGCAACGATGCACGCAACGTCTTCCACAACGGGTCGTATCGCCCTGCGGTCGAGGCGGCGACACGCAACAACGAAGCCGCCGTCGCCTATCTGCGGCAGTTGCAGCAGACTTATGATCGCGGCCAACTCGGCCGTGACACGGCGGTGCTCAATGCCATTGCCGCAGAGGCACGGGCCTATCAGGCCGAGGCCGCCCGGGCCTATTCCGCCCAAGCCACGCTGGTGCGCCAGTTCGACGTACTGATGGCAGTCCCGTTGCGGACCTGCTTGGCCAGCGCGCAGTAAGGGCCGTCCAGTCCCGCGCCTGCTTTGCAAGCGCGCCGTCCGGCGGCCACATTGCCGGACTTGGCCCGGATCGGTCCCGTACCTGCTTCGAATTCTATGAGGTCTATGGTAGCCCTGTTTCCGCATCGCTGCTTGGCGATGGCCGATGCGAGGGACAGCGTGACGAGCAAGGCGTTTGATGACGTGGCGGTGCGGGTTGGTTTGTCGCCAGCACGTTCGGCCATCGCGCTGCTGGCCGCTGCGGTCCATTTGGGCTCGGCACTGCCAGCCAGCGCGCAAGGCATGGTGCAGGGGTCAACACTAGGGCCAGCTTCTACCGGGGTCGGCTCGCAGTTTGAAATGGTGTTCTGGCAGTCGGTCGACAGTGGCACCGATCCCGCGCTCTACGAAGCCTACCTCAGCAAGTATCCCGAAGGCACCTTCGCGCAAGTCGCACGGGTCAAGTCGGAAAAGCTGCGTCATATCATGACTGCATCGTCGGTGCCCGTGCCGCCACCGCCACCACCATCGCAGATGACTTCGGCGCCCGCTCCCGCAATCGATACGGCACCGGCTTTGGCCTCTACTTTGGCCCTCGCTTCGGCCCCCATTCCGGCGAAGCGTCCGCTTGCGGCCACAACCACATCGGCTCCGGGACGCCGATCGGTTCCGCCCACGCCCGAGACAAGTTCCAGGACCGCTTCCGGGACCGGGACAAATCTCACGCCAGTTGTCCGATCCGGTTTGGGCCAATCCAGTCATGGCCTGTCCAGTCCTGATCTGTCCAGTCCCGGCCAGTCCGATCCTGCGCCGTTTGTCACGCCGGCCGTGCCATCCGAGCCCGCCAGCGAAACCGAAAACAGCGCGGCGCTGCGCCGCCTGCTCGGCGCGCTGGGTGACAGCCAGCGCATGGCGCTGCCGGGCCCGACTCCCCTTGCGGTCCCTGTCGGCACTCCCGCGCCCATGCCAGCCGCACCCGAGTCTGCGAGCTTGACCGCGCCATCGGTGGCGCTTGCTGCAAGCAGTGTCGCGACGCCCGGTGCAGCCGGCCTTGCCACGCTCGCTGCTGGGGGAGCTGCGGTGACCGATGCGGCCGCGCGTTCGGCGAACACCGGGCAAGCAGGCCGTGAACATCCGATCGCAGTCGGGCCGCTGCCGGCCGGCTTTGCGCTGCCTGCGCGCCCAGTGCTCTCGGCGGTTCCGGGGCTGACTCTGCCGGGCAGCTTCTGCTCGGCTGAGGCGCGCAACGCCTTTCACGACAGCACTTATGTCACCGCAGTCGAGACAGCCAAGCGCAACAACGATGCAACCATCGCCTATATGCACCAATTGCAGGACCTTTATGATCGCAACCAGCTGAGCGGCGATATCAACCCGATGAATGCCTTGGCATCAGAGGCGCGTGCCTATGGTCCTATGGCGGCGGCGGCCTTTGCCGCGCAGTCAGCGCTGGTAGACGCGTTCCAGGCATTGATGGCCGTGCCGATCATTGCTTGTGATGCGCAAAGGTGAGTGCACAAGGCGTGCGCCGCGCCGTTGGGATCGGCCCGATGGCCTTGCTTGTCGCAGGGCTAGCTTTGATCTTTGCTCCGCCCGCATCGGCGGCGGTCGCTTGTCCTGATCCCGCCACGGTGCATGCTGCGCGGCTGATCGAGTTTCAGACGATGATGATGGATGTTTCGGTGCGTTGCAGCCACGTGGGGGTGACGATCGGCAATCATCTAAACGAAATGGCGACCGCACATACCACGATGTTTGATGATGCGCGCGAACGGGTGCGCGGATTTCTGGCCAGAGCAGCAAACTCGGCGGGTCGTCCTGCCGCACCTGCATCCCGGCATGGCGATCCGTTGGATCGCTATATGACCATGCTGGGCAACCGCTACGGCGCGGGCAGCACCACGCCCGATCGGTGCCACGCGTTCGATGCTATCGCGATGTCGTTGGTGGACAGGGGTAATACCGACAAGCTGCTGACTATGGTCGCCGATTCACTCATCGGGGAAACTCTGCTTGAAAACCTGATCGGTTGCCCGGCCAAGCCCTGAACATGCTGCGGTGCGCTAGCCCTTGGGCTGGATCGGGCGGATCAGCCCTTCTTGCGCAACGTTTGCCAGCAAGCGTCCGTCGCGCGAAAAAATGCGGCCCCGGTTGAAACCGCGCGCGCGCCCGGCCCACGGGCTGTCGCACACATAGAGCAGCCATTCGTCCGCCCGGAAATCGTCGTGGAACCAGATTGCGTGATCGAGGCTCGCGCCCATCATGGTGCCTTTGTGCCAGCTGATCCCGTGCGGCAGCGCAGACGTGCCGAGCAGGGTCATGTCGCTGGCATAGGCGAGCACGGCGCGGTGGATCTTGGGGTCATCGGGCAGCGGCGCAACAGCGCGGAACCAGGTGTGCGACAGCGGCGCGCGAGGCTCTCCCCCCATCCAGTGGCGCGCCTCCACCGGGCGCAGCTCGATCGGGCGAGCGGCAAGCATGAACCGGCGCATCGTCTCTGGTACGCGATCGGCATATTCAGCGCGCAGATCCTGCTCGCTGCGCAGGCCTTCCGGCGGGGGAACCTCGGGCATGGCTTCAGCGTGTTCGACGCCCGGCTCGCGCTTGTGGAACGAGGCGACCATCGTCAGAATCGGCTTGCCCTGCTGGCTGGCAACCACCCGGCGATTGGCGAAACTGCCGCCGTCGAGATCACGCATGACTTCAAAGTCGATGCCAAAATCCTCGTTTCCACCGCGCAGGAAATAGGCGTGGAGCGAATGCACTGGCCTATCCGCCGCAACGGTGCGCTCCGCCGAAGCGAGCGCCTGCGCGATGACCTGGCCGCCGAAGACACGGCCGACGCCGTCTTCCTTGCGGGCACCGGCAAAATGGTCGCCCCCGGACTCGGCAACATCGAGAAGGCGCAACAGGCCGGCGACGAGCGCGGCGGGATCGGTTTGCCCAGTAGTTTCCTGTGTCATGCCGCGCGCATTGCGCAGCCTGCCGTTTCCGTCAACGGAAAGCTGGCAACTTGCGCAGAACTCGCCACCCGGTCGCCTTCACCGTGTTGCGGTTCGGCCAGCGCCCCGGTGCGCGCGGAGAGAGCCCGGCCTGGCGCAGGACACGGTTGAACGCCCGCGCATCGGCTTCCGCAAAGCTCCATTCAGAGCGCCACGTGATCGAAAGCGAGATTGCCGGGGCGGGGCCGTTGCGCACGAAATGCGGGGCCATGACAGGCACATAGAGCGCCTCGCCGGGCCGGAGCTTCCACTCCGTTCCACCGTCCGACAGTTCGCTCCGCCAAAACAGCTCGCGGCCGCCGCCGGTATGATAGCTTTCATGCGTCTCGTCGGGCGCGAAGCGCGCGTCGCCTTGGGGGAAGAGCGTCATCGTCTTGCTTCCG
>CANFIV010000116.1 GCA_947446935.1 Sphingomonadaceae bacterium
CGAACGAGGCTCGCACCCCAGGTGAAGCCGCCGCCCATCGCTTCGAACATCACGAGATCGCCCGGCTTGATCCGTCCATCGCGCACCGCCGTATCGAATGCCAGGGGGACCGAGGCGGCGCTCGTATTGGCATGGCGATCGACCGTTACGATGACCTTCTCCGCTGGCAAACCCAGCTTGCGCGCGGTTGCATCGAGGATGCGCGCATTGGCTTGATGCGGCACCACCCAGTCGATCTCGTCGGCACTATGCCCCGTGCCCGCGAGCACTTCTTCGAGCACTGCCGCAAGATTGACGACAGCATGGCGGAACACTTCCCGACCTTTCATCCGCAGTTTGCCGACAGTGCCGGTGCTGGAAGGCCCGCCATCGACATAGAGCAGATCGTTGTAGGCCCCGTCAGCATGAAGGCGGGTTGAGAGTACACCGGGCGCGGCGGGATCGCTGGCGTCGACATCTACCGCTTCGAGCACGATCGCTCCGGCGCCATCGCCGAACAGCACGCAAGTGGTGCGGTCTTCCCAATCGAGCAGGCGGCTCATCGTTTCCGCGCCAATCACCAGCGCGCGCTTGGCGGCACCGGTGCGCAGGAGCGCATCGGCGGTGCCGAGCGCATAGAGGAAGCCCGAACACACCGCCGCGACATCGAACGCGATGGTGCCCCGGCAGCCAATCGCGTTCTGCACGATGGTGGCGACGGCGGGAAAGGTCTGATCAGGGCTGGCGGTTGCCACGATGATGAGGTCGATGGAATCGCCGGTGAACCCAGCTGCGGCCAGCGCCTTGGCAGCCGCTTCTGTGGCGAGCGTGGAGGTCGTCTCCCCTTCCCCGGCCAGATAGCGGTTGTGGATGCCTGTGCGCTCGACGATCCAATCGTCGGTCGTATCGACCATCTTCGTCATTTCGGCGTTCGAAACCGCGCGCACCGGAAGTGCCGAGCCGCTGCCGCGAATGACCGAGCGCACCGTCATGCGTCCTGCCCCCGGTTGTCGCCAAGGTTCTCAGCGGCACTGCGCACGCGCGCTGCGGCGCTGGTGCCGCGCACGGCATCGGCGCCAGCGTGTTCGAGATCGGCGGCGATGCGCTCGGTCAGCCGTTCTTCCAGAAGACGAGAGGTGACCGCCACCGCGTGGGCGACGCCGAGCGCCGAGGCACTTCCATGACTTTTCACGATAACGCCATTGAGGCCAAGGAACACCGCGCCGTTGTGGTTGTTGGGATCAAGATGATGCTTGAGCAGTTCGGTTGCCGGCTTTGAAATCAGAAAGCCGAACTTGGAGCGAAGCGAGCTTGAGAAACTGCGGCGCAGAAGATCGGCAACGAAGCGTGCCGCACCTTCCATTGCCTTCAGTGCGATATTGCCTGTGAAACCGTCCGTCACCACGACATCGAAATCGCCGCGCGAAAGCTTGTCCGCCTCGGTAAATCCGTCAAAGCTGAAAGCCAGAGCCTCACCCGCCTGTTTGAGCAGAGCCGCTGCCTCGCGCAGGTCGCCGGTGCCCTTGGTCTCTTCAGTGCCGATGTTCAGCAGCCGCACGCGCGGCGCATCGAGGCCATTGATGATGCGGGCATAGGCCGCGCCCATGATGGCGAACTGCATCAGATTGCGCGCATCGCATTCGGTGTTGGCACCCAGATCAAGCATGATCAGATCATGGTCGCCCAGCGTGGGCAGCAGTGCGGCGAGCGCAGGCCGGTCTATACCAGGCATCGTGCGGAGCGCCACTTTGGCCATGGCCATGAGCGCACCGGTGTTGCCCCCACTGACAGCGGCACCAGCGTCTCCGCGCTTCACCGCTTCGATCGCCATACCCATAGAGGTGGTGCGCGCCCGGCGCAGCGCCTGGGTTGGCTTTTCATCGCCAGAGACGACATCTGGAGCATGAAGGATTTCCGAGGCGGCGCGCAGATTGGGATGCGCTCCAAGCGCGTCCTTGATCGCTGCCTCATCCCCGACGAGCAGGAACTTGAACTGATCATGCTGACGGCGCGCGAGTGCTGCGCCTTCGATCATGACGCGCACACCCACATCGCCGCCCATCGCATCGACGGCGATACGCGGCAAGCTCATGATCCGGCCTTCCCCCCCTCAGCCGGTATCAGAGGCCGACGGCGATGATCTCGCGGCCGTTGTAGTGCCCGCAGGCACCGCACAGCATATGCGGACGCTTCAGCTCACCACAGTTGGAGCATTCATGGAAGGCATCAACCTTCAGAGCATCGTGGCTGCGGCGCATGCCCCGGCGAGATGGCGAGGTCTTTCTTTTGGGGACGGCCATTGCGGCACCTGTTCCTGATCTTGAAGGCTTAGAATTGGTAGCGCGATAGGAAAAACCGGACCAGTGCACAACCCCTGACTGGCAGCCCTTGCATGGCAACCTGGCAGCAGTTCATGAAACACGCTGGAATCGCCTATCGCAGGCGAAGGCGCGCCTATACGGATTTTTGGGTGCTTTGCAAGCTCTGGGCGGCTAGATACCGTGGCCTCACAAGGGGGAATACCTGAAAATGATACTGCCCATTACACTTAGCGCAGCCGCTGCAGCTGCCATTATCAATATCTGGCTCGCCATCCGCTGCGGTCAGGTGCGCACCGCCGAGAAGATCTCCATGGGCGACGGCGGCAACGAGAAATTGATCGCGCGCATGCGCGCGCACGCCAACTTCGTCGAGAACACGCCATTCGTGCTGGTGCTGATTGCAGCTCTCGAACTGGCCATCGGTGGTGGCACCGCACTGGCAGTCGTCGCCGGCGTCTACATGGTCGGCCGCGTGGCCCATGGGCTCGGCATGGATGGCGGCTCGATGGCAAAGGGCCGGATGATCGGCACGATGATCACGCTGCTCACGCAACTGGGCCTTGCGATCTGGGCGATCCTGACCGCGTTGGGTCATTGATAGTGGGGCACTGAGCCCCGCACCAACTACTGCGCCAGATTATAATCGCTGACGAAGCTGTTGGTCTGTCGTTCCCGGCCGAACGTGCTGTTTGGCCCGTGGCCGGGAACGAACAGGATATCGTTGCCCAGTGGCCAGAGCTTTTCAGTGATCGAGGCGATGAGCTGCGCATGGTTGCCCATCGGGAAATCGGTGCGGCCGATAGAGCCCTGGAACAAGACATCACCCACGATCGCAAAACGCGAGGGCTGGTGCACGAACACGACATGGCCGGGCGTGTGGCCCGGGCAATGGACCACATCGAGCGTGAGTTCGCCCACAGTGACCGTATCGCCGTCTTCCAGCCAGCGCGTCGGCTCGAACACCTCGCCGCGGATGCCCCAGCGCTTGCCGTCCTCATCCAGCCGTGAAATCCAGAACCGGTCCGCCTCGTGCGGCCCCTCGATCGGCACGCCCAGTTCCTGCGCCAGCACGCCGGTGATGCCGCAGTGATCGATATGCCCGTGGGTGACGAGCAGCTTTTCGATCGTGATGCCGGACTTGTCGATCGCCGCGCGCAGCCGCTCAATATCGCCGCCCGCATCGATAAACGCGCCGCGCATGGTCTTTGTGCACCACACAAGCGTGCAGTTCTGCTGGAGCGGGGTGACGGGGATGATCGCCACTTTCATCGGAGGTTCGGCTTTTTCGGTCATGGTCCTGAGATGGCGGCTTGCTCTAACCAAAGCAACCCCTCCGTCAGCGCTTCGCGCTGACACCTCCCCATTTGGGCTGCGCCAAAATAGGGAGGGCCTTCGTGATCCTCCCCATTTTCACGAAGTGCAAATGGGGAGGTGGCCCGCCAAAGGCGGGTCGGAGGGGTACCTTCCTAAATGCGCCCGCCTTTCCACACCACACGGCCCAACACGCTGACATCGCCCACCGGCCGCTCCATGCGGGCATAGGCGGGGTTGTCGCTGATGACGCGGAGCATGCCGACAGGGCCTGGTTCGAGCCGCTTGACCAGCAGCACATCATCGAGCCGGATGACATGGAGCCCGGCGCGCAAGGGGCGCTGGGAGCGGTCGACAAGAATTTCATCGCCATCGCGCAAGGTGGGCTCCATCGAATCGCCCTCCACTTCGATCACGCTGAGCATGGCAGGATCCAGCCCCTGCTGGCGCAGCCAGCGCGCAGAGAAGCGCAGCCGGTCGATCGGTGCCGGATCAGCAGCGATTGTACCCGGCCCGGCTGAGGCCCCGAGCGGCAAGCGCGGGATATCGGCCCAATCGAGCGGGCCGCGCGCTGGAGCCCCTCCCCCGACGGACAACGCCCCAACCGAAAACACCGCCTCGCGCGCGGGCGCGCCGAACTCCGCCTCGTCCACACCGAGGAATTCGGCGAGCGTGCGACGGTCGTTTTCCTCCAGCTTGCGCGGACTGCCCTTGCGCACAAACTGCTGGAGATAGGCGGCATTGCGGCCCAGCAACGCGGAGAGCGAAGCCAGGCTGACCCCCCGTTCTGCCGCCAGCGCAAGGAGGCGCGTGCGGGCCGGGTCCATGGCTGCCCCCGGGGCTTCCTGCGTCGCGCTTCGGGATTCCATCGGGTTCCTCCATATTCGGATGATTTTTCCTAGAAATGTTGGATTAATCCGTCAACATAGGAAAAATCCTTTCTTGAGTCATTCCGGAGAACGCCCGCCATGTTGATCAGAAAAGTCGAACGGTTCCTTGTCACCAACAGCATGCCGCGCACGCGATTCGGCCGCCTTGCTGCGCACGATCCGCGTTTCGTCGATGACTTGCGCAATGGCCGCGAGCCCCGCCCTGCGCTGACCTCACGCGTGGAACATTTCATGAACACCTATGGGAGCACGGCCCATGTGGCTTGATCGTCTTATCCCGGGCACCTTCCCGGTCGAGCGCAAATCCCAGCCGGAAGCAAGCCGCAGCCCCCGCGTGCGGATCAGTTCGGGGGAGCGACTTCTGCGCGCAGTGACCGCGCTGGCAGGTACGCATGCCGAACTGATGAGCCACACCGAGAGCCCCTGGGCGAGTGTGACCTTCAGCGGCACCCGCCACACCATCCTGCTGCGCTATGAGGGCTGGGAAGCCTGCGACGAGGCCGAGGCGCTGATCGCCGCGCTGCCCGAGCACGAGTTCGAAATCCCCAAGACGCTGGTGGCCGATGCCACGGCGGCGCGGCTCGATCAGGTGCTGCTGCCCGAACCGATGATGACGGTGGAGTTGTTGCTGCTGCTGCTGGATGATGCGTGAGCTGGGCTAAGGCCGCGCCGCCATCAGCTGCGGCGCGGTCTTCGCCCCCACCCACAGGCTCATGTCCACCGAATTGCTCACCCGGAACGGCGTGCCTGCCTTGTTCAGGAACAGAGCCTCCATCTCCTGCCGGTTGAACGGGCGTGAGCCGAGGCGGCCGAAGATTGCCATCTGGCCGCCGGTCTCGTCCACCCCACGGTCGCGGTCGAGGCCCTTGGAGAGCGCGAGTGCCGGGGTCGGCGTGCGGGCCCAGGCAATCAGTTCGGGCTTGGGTTCGGGCGAGAAGCCGTAGAAGTTCGGCTGGCTTGCAGGTGATGTCAGCTGCAGCACCTTCATCCCGTTTCGCCCATCCGCGACATAGGCAAACAGCGAGGCGTTGGTGGAGGCGACGATCACGTCCTCCGCATCGTTGAGCGCCCCGTCCGCTGTGAAGGCCTGATAGATCGCCGGGCGCGTGGGCGCGGTGACATCGACGATCACAAGGCCCTGCGCCTTGGCCGCGACATAGGCATAGGTGCGGCTGACATAGACCCGGCGCGCATCGGTGAGAGGTACGGTCGCCGAAGGTACCGGCTGGGGCTTGGCCAGATTGGTCACGTCCATCAATTCGAGCCCGTTCGCAGTGGTCACCCACAAGTAGCGGAACTGCACCGCC
>CANFIV010000117.1 GCA_947446935.1 Sphingomonadaceae bacterium
AGCCATTGCGGCCCGAGGCATAGAGCACCGGAAATTCGAGCTGCTCGTCGTTGGCTTCAAGGCTCACGAACAGATCGAACACTTCGTCGAGCACTTCCTGTGTGCGCTCGTCCTGGCGGTCGATCTTGTTGACGACCACGATGGGCTTCAGACCCAGCGCCAGCGCCTTGCCGGTGACGAATTTGGTCTGCGGCATGGCGCCTTCGCTGCTGTCGACCAGCAGAATCACGCCGTCGACCATCGAGAGGATGCGCTCCACCTCGCCGCCGAAGTCGGCGTGGCCCGGCGTATCGACGATGTTGATGCGGGTGCCTTCCCATTCGACCGAGGTGCACTTGGCCAGAATCGTGATCCCGCGTTCTGTTTCCAGATCGTTGGAATCCATCGCGCGCTCTTCGATGCGCTGGTTGTCGCGGAAGGTGCCGGATTGGCGGAACAACTGGTCGACCAGCGTGGTTTTGCCGTGGTCGACGTGCGCGATGATCGCGATATTGCGCTGTTTAAGGGAAACGGGGGCGCTGGCCATGGGTATGCTTTCGATTGATATCTCGGGTTCGGCGCGCGCAGCAGGCAGCGCGCCGTGCCCGGCTTTGGGGCCGGGGCTTCGGCGCGCGCATACCTGCAATTGTGCGCTGCGGCAAGGGAGCGCGGCGGGCAAGGCTTGCCGTGCCGGTCGATTCATGGCTCAACACTGGTTCGGCTGAGACAAAAGGAGCTTCGCGATGAACTGGATGCTGCTGCCCTACCGGCGCTATGCCGATTTCTCCGGCCGCTCGCGCCGCCGCGAATACTGGATGTTCCTGCTGTTCTATATCCTGGTCTACATCGGCCTCAGCGTGCTTTTCGGCACCAATGAGGCAGTGCGCACACCTACCGGCTTCGGCTATGGCAGCCGCCTGATTGGTGGGGCAGGGATCGTAGGCGCCCTGTTTGCCCTATTCAGCTTCGTGCCCAGCCTCGCGCTTTCGGTGCGCCGCCTGCATGATCAGGACCGCAGCGGTTGGATGCTGCTGCTCGGCCTGATCCCGTTTTTCGGCGGCATTATCCTGATCGTGTTCATGTGCCTCGATGGAACCCGCGGCCCCAATAGCTATGGCCCCGATCCCAAGAATCCCAGCAACGCCGACGTGTTCAGTTGAGGCAAGCGCGGCGAAGCCGCTTTCGATTTCAGGTATGGAACAAGCGATAGGCTGCGGCTGCGCGCAACCCCTCTGCGCCTCTGCGTGAAACCAAATTCAAAGCGCCCGCAGCGCCTCCGCCGGTCGCGTCCGCAGTACTGAGAGCGAGCCCACCACCGCCAGCACCAACACAAGCCCCACACCGGCAGCAAGCACGCCCAGCACACGCGCCCAATCGGGCGACCAGCTGAATTCGAACAACTGAACCACCACCAGCCACCCCGTGCCGCAGCCCAGCGCCAGCGCCACTGCCGCCAGCACCGCGCAGAGCAACGCATACTCTGTGAGCAGCAGCGCCAGTAGCTGCCCCCGGCTCGCGCCCAGCACGCGCAGGATTACGCTGTCATACTGCCGCGCGGCCCGCGCCGCCGCAATCGCGCCGGCCAGAACCGCCAGCCCCGCCAGAATTGCCACGCTGGCGGCAGCAAACACTGCCGTGCCCATCTGTCCCAGCAAAGTCCGGGCCTGCCCCAGCACCGGCCCCACCTCGATCACCGAGCTTTCCGGTAGCGCGCGCACCAGCCCGGAAAGAATGCTTCGCCGCACATCTGCGCGCTTCTCCGGCGTTGCCAGCGTGATTGTCGCAGCAAAGGTGTGCGGCGCATCCGCCAGCGCATTGGGGCTGAACACCAACGCGTAGTTGAACCCGAACGAGGTCCAGTCGATCTGCCGCAGCGAAGCCACCCGGGCGCTTCGCTCGGTGCCGAGCAGACTGATCCGCAGCATGTCGCCTACCTTCAGTCCGATGGCCTTGGCCTGATCGGCATCGACAGAGACCAGCGGTTCGCCCGCATAGCCCTTCGGCCACCACTTGCCTTCGGTCAGTATGTTGCCCTGCGGCACTGCGTCGGCATAAGTCAGGCCCCGGTCCCCGCGCAGCGCCCACGCGGCATCGGGAATGGACTTGAGGCTGGCGACCTCGGTCATCGCGCCTTCAGGTCCATAAGCAAGGATGGTTCCCCGCAGCGAGGGCACCATCCGCACTTCCGCGCGCGGTGCGGTGCGATGAACCAGCGCCTTGAACGTCTCCGCGCCGGCCCCGCGCGGCACATCCAGCACGAAGTAATCGGGCGCACGTGCCGGAATGCGGCTGGCTATATTGGCGTCGATGGAGGTTTGAATCACCGCCAGCAGAACAAACGCGGCGAGCGCAAAGCCGAGCGCCACCACCAGTGCGGCCGTCTGTGCGCCGGGCCGATGCAGGTTCCCCAACGCCATACGCAGGATCGCCCCTTTGGGCCGCGGCATCCGCGCCGCCAGTTTGGCGAGCCCTTGGCCCAGCAGCGCCAGCAGGCCGAACACCAGCGCCGCGCCGCCCAGAAAGCCTGCCGCCAGCCACGGTTGCGGAGACGTCAACACTGCCAGTCCCGCAATCCCGCCAAGCCCCAAGCCCACCGGCAAGATCCACAGCGGTGGCCGGCCAAACCGCCAGCGCCCACCCACCGGTGCCACCCGCGCGCGCAGCAGCGCCATTGCCGGAATCCGCCGCGCCGCCAGCAAGGGCGGCGCTGCAAACGAAAGCGCGATCAACAGCCCATAAGTCGCCGCAATCGCCAAGGCCCCCGCATTCACCGTAAAACCCGGCGGAATCGGCAGCAGCCCTGAAAGCGCCTGTGCCAGGAGCGGCGTGATCATGACGCCCAGCAGCAGCCCCAGAGCAATGGCCGCCCCCGCTGCTGCCGCGATCTGCAGCAGGTAAATCCGCACAATGTCACCCGCGCCCGCGCCCAGAATCTTCAAGGTCGCTATGCTCGCCCGCCGCGCCTCAAGGTAGGATGAAACACCGCCCGCAATACCGATCCCGGCAATCCCCAGCGCCGCCAGCGCCACCAGCACCAGAAACTGGCCCATGCGCGAAACGAACCGGTCGAGACCCGGAGAAGCCTTGTCGCGCGTCTTGGCGTCAAATCCGCCCGCCGGAAATCGCGCCTTGAATGCGTCCGCCAATGCCGCCGGATCGGCCTTGGCCGGCAGCCGCAGCCGGTATTTCCACCGCGCCATGCTGCCCACTTGCACAAGGCCCGAGCGCCCAAGCGCCTCGTCGCTCACGATCACCGTCGGTCCCAGCGCAAAGCCTTCGCTCAGTTGATCAGGCTCGTTCGCAATCACCCCGCCGATCACCAACGTGGCCGTGCCGATCATCATGCGGTCGCCGGGCTTCACACTCAGCCGGTCCGCCACGCCCGGCGCGATCCAAGCCGTCATGCCTTGCGGTGCCCCTGCGAGCCGTCCGCCTTCCAGGCGAAACTGCCCATAAAGCGGCCAGCGCGCATCAACGGCCTTCAATTCCACGGGCACCGCATCTTCAGAAAGATCCGATTGCCGTGCCCCGGTCGTCCTTGCCATCGCCTGCAGCCGCGCGCCCGCCGAGACCGTGCCCAGCGCGCGCATTGCCGAAAGCTCTTCCGAGGTGGCCTCGCGTCCGGAAAGCGTCAATTGCAGATCGCCGCCCAGCATGGCCTGTCCGCGCGTCGCCAGTTCCCCACTGATCGCGCCCGTCAGCGTGCCGATTGCCGCCAGCGCCGCCGTGCCCAGCACCAGGCACACGATCAGCAGCCGCAGCCCGCGAAACCGCCAGTCGAGCCCGCGCCGCGCCAACCGCCAAGCGAGCGCCCAACGGCTCACGAAACTTCGTCGGAGAGTATCCGCCCGTCCTCAAGCCGCACGATCCGTTGGCAGCGCTTCGCCAAGGCCTCGTCATGCGTAACCAGCAGCAAGGTCGCCCCCGCATCCGCCGCGCGCGCAAACAGGAGATCGGCCACCGCATCGCCGTTCTTGTGATCGAGATTGCCCGTCGGCTCATCGGCAAAGACCAGCGCCGGGCGCGGGGCGAGCGCGCGGGCAATTGCCACGCGCTGCTGCTCGCCGCCCGAAAGCTGCGCCGGATAGTGCCGCATGCGGTGGCCAAGCCCGACCGCCTCCAGCGCCGCCGCCGCCCGCATCGCCGCGTCGGGCATCCCTGCCAGCTCCAGTGGCGTCGCCACGTTCTCCAGCGCGGTCATGGTCGGCAGCAAGTGGAATGCCTGCAGCACCACCCCGATGCGCCCGCGCCGCGCCGTCGCCAGCGCATCTTCACTCAGCGCCATAAAATCCTGGCCCGCCACCCGCAGCGAGCCTCCACTCGCACGCTCCAGCCCAGCAAGCACCGCCAGCAGCGAGCTCTTGCCCGAACCCGAAGGCCCCAGCAGCGCCAGCGTCTCGCCCGGCATCACGCTCAGGCTGACCCCGCGCAGAATATCGACCCGCGCCTCGCCTGAGCCAAGGCTCAGCGTCAGGTCTTGGGCTTCGATGATGGGCGAACTATTGGCGGATGCAGTCACCCCGCGCTAATGACATGGATCGGTTGCACCTCGCAACCTAGCCCTTGAGGACTCCCGATGCGCCGCCTCGCCTTGCTCCTGCTTGCAGCACTCGCCGGCTGCTCAAATCCGGCACCGACGCCGGAAGCCCCCAAGGCCGCGACGACCACAGCCGCCATCCCGGCCGACGCTCCCGTCATCCTCGCCTTTGGAGACAGCCTATACGCGGGCTACCGGCTCGCGCCGGGGGAGGGCTACCCGCCCAAACTCGAGGCCGCCTTGAATGCGAATGGCGTAAAGGCCCGCATCGTGAACGCCGGCGTTTCGGGCGATACCACCGCCGCCGCGCTCGACCGGCTCACGTTCACGCTCGACAACCAGAAGGCGAAACCCAGCCTCGTCCTCGTCGGCCTCGGCGGCAACGACATGCTGCGCGGCCTTCCGCCTGCGCAGACCCGGGCCAATCTCGATGCCATCCTCACCGAGCTCGACAAGCGCCAGATCCCCGCGCTCCTCACCGGCATGCTCGCCGCGCCCAACATGGGGAAAGACTACGTCAGCGCGTTCAACCCGATCTATCCGGCGCTTGCCAAGAAGCACAAAGCCGCGCTCGTGCCGTTTTTTCTGCAAGCCGTGATCGGCAACGATGCCCTGCTGCTGGACGATCACATTCACCCCAATGCGCAGGGTGTAGACAAGATTGTCGCCGCTACGCGAACCGCAGTCGCCAAGGCGCTGGAAGCCGCCACCAAGCGCTGAGTGTCACCTGCAAACGGAAGGTGGCGCACCTCCTTCCCCCCTTCCCGCTTGCGGGAGGGGCAGGGGTGGGCAGGGGTCATACCCTAAACCCGCGCCACCACTCCATCCGCCACCCGCCACACCGCCGCATCTGCGCCCAGCCCGTCAAACGGTGCCAGCTCGGTGCCGGTCATCCACACTTGCGCGCCCGCCTCGGCCAACCTCTCATAAAGCGCGGCGCGCCGTATCGGATCGAGGTGCGCCGCGATCTCATCCAGCAACAGCAGCCTTGGCCGCTCGCCGCCAGTCAAGGAAGCATGCGCCAGTACGATAGAGATCAGCATCGCTTTCTGCTCACCGGTCGAACAGTCCGCCGCCGGAGCGTGCTTCACCGCCAAAGTCACCGCCAGATCATCCCGATGCGGTCCTACAAGCGTCCGCCCCGCCGCCCGGTCGCGCCGCCGCCCATCGCGCAAGGCCTCGCGCAGCGCGCCAACCTCTACCGGTCCGCCTGCCGCATATTCCAGCGCGGGCCGCGCAA
>CANFIV010000118.1 GCA_947446935.1 Sphingomonadaceae bacterium
GAACAGCCTGGCCCCGTGTCAAGCACGGGGCGACGGAAGATAAGGTCAACTTAAAGTCATCAGAGTCTAGCATCCCGGGTATCCGGACCAGATCGAGGGTTACACAAGTTACACCGTGTAACCCTCGATTTTTGCTGTTTAATCACTGATAAATCGAAGTAATATCCAGTCAAAGTGACAGGACACGTTGCGGCCGCAAAAAATCTGCGCGCCTGATCCACAATGGCAAAGAGCACGGCCGATAGGCCTTTGCGCCTTGTGCCAAATCTTCGCGATGTAGGAAAATGCGGCGTTCGTGATGGGTCCGAGATGCCGCTCCGCACCTCGGACCTGAAGCCTGCCCTACCCGAACATCCCCTTCCGCGGCCCCAGATAGCCGAACAGATACGCGCCCACCTTGCGCATCTGGATTTCCTCCGCGCCTTCGGTGATGCGGTAGCGGCGGTGGTGGCGGTAGATGTGTTCAAAGGGTTTGTGGCGCGAATAGCCGATGCCGCCGTGGACCTGCATCGCGCGGTCTGCCGCTTCGCAGACCAGCCGGTTCGCCCAGTAATTGCACATCGAGACCTTGTCCGAGAGCTCGCGCTCAATGCGCTTGTGACCGCCTTCCTCGGCTTCGAGACGATCCATGTCCCACGCCGTCTTGCGGATCAGCAGGCGCAGCATCTCGCACTGGGTGGCCAGCTCCACCAGCGGGAACTGGATCGCCTGGTTGCGCGCCAGCTCCTCGCCGAAGGGCTTGCGCTCGCGCGCGTAGCGCACCGATTCCTCGATGCAGAACGTCGCCGCGCCGAGTGATGAGGCCGCCTGCCGGATGCGGTTCTGGTGCACGAAGCTCTGCGCAATGGCGAGCCCGCCGCCTTCTGGCCCGAGCATGGCGCTTTCCGGCACCCAGACATTGGTGAGCGAAAGGCGCGGGTGGTCCGTCGGCATGTTGAAGGTCCACAGGTATTCCTCGATCACCAGCCCTTCGGTGGGGTTGGGCACGAGCAGGCAGGTGATCCCCTTCGCATTGCCGGGCTCGCCCGCCGTGCGCGCGAAGACCGCGCAGTGGCTGGCGATGTGCATGCCGGTGATCCACATCTTCTCACCATCGATCCGCCAGCCCGGCACGCCATCGCGGGTTTCACGCACCGCGCGGGTTTCCATGTGCGTCGCATCGGAGCCATGGCGCGCTTCGGTGAGGCCGAAGGACACGCGGCGGGTGCGCGCGAAGCCGCCGAGGATGAACTCCTCCTGCTGCTCGGGCGTGCCGAAATGCTCGAACATGTTCACGAACGGGAAGTTTCCGACAATCGAGTGCTCGTTCTGCAGATCGTTATGCAGGCCGAGGCCCTTCTGCGTGAAGTGATCGCGGATCACCGCCATCCAGAGGTTCTTGCCATCCTTGCCGCCGTATTTCTTGGGCGCGGAAAAGCGCCAGTGGCCGGCAGCATCGGCTCGGCGCGTGGCTTCGATCAGCAGGGCCTCCCATTCATGGCGCGGCAGGCCTTGGTTCTCGAAATCGGTGCGCGCATATTCGCGGCGATGGTCGAAAAAGCGGATATTGTCGTCCGCCTGTTCGAGCGGTTTAATCTCGCGTTCGATGAAGCCATCGAGTTCGCCTAGATAGGCGACGAGGTCTTCCGGCAGGTCGAAGTTCATTGGTCGGTCTCCCAAAGAGCGCGGGCCTGTGCCAGCGCGGGGTATTTCGGCATATCGGCGGCAAGCGTATCGAGCGCGCGGCGGCGCAACGTGGCAAGAAGGCCCGGTTCAGCGAGCGTGGTCGCTCCGCTAAGGATCGCCTCGCTCAGCGGCTTGTCGTGCGGCGAGGGGCGCGCGGCGAGTTCGCGGCGCACGATGCCAAGGGCATTCTGTGCGACGGCGAGTTCGAAGCGCTCGCGCCCGGCCATATGCGGCTTGACCGTGGTAGCGAGCCATTCGGAAATTGCGGTGAGAATTTCAGCTGCGGAGGGCTCACCTTCACCCGGCTCTTGCGGATTGGCGGACGGCGGCAACGGGCCCGCGCGCTCGGCTTCCGGCGCGTCGGCTTCAAGGAGGAGCAGCAGGTCGAGGTCCTGCTCCGCCGCACGCCGCGCAACGACAACACGTTCGAGCGAACGATCCGCGCCGCTGCGCCAGCCCCTGCCCATGGACAACGCCGACAGTGCCCACCAGACCGTGCGGTAGATCAGCCAGAAGCGGAAACGCGCCGGATCAAACGCCGCGCCTCCCGCCGCTAAATAAGCGCGCGCCAGATCGGCCACCGAGCCCAGCCCGAAGCCCTGCTTGTCCAGCCGCCCGAAGCGCCACACGGTCATGCAGCCGAACGCGAGATCTTCGTGCGCATCGCCCAAATGGGCGAGTTCCCAATCGAGCACGCCGCTGAGGTGACCCCCATCGACCATGATATTGCCGATGCGCAGATCGCCATGGAGCACGACAAGCGGCGCGGGCGGCGACAGGTTGGCACGCAGCCACGCCAGCCCAAGCGCGATGGGAGGCCGATCTCCCCCTGCCTCCTGGAACTGCGCGGCCAGCGCCTCGACCCCGGCGGCGGGTTCCAGCACAGGCAGAAACGGAAGGTCCGCAGGGTCGAGCGCGTGAACCCCCGCCATGGCGGCGGCGATCTCGTCCAGCAGCGCGGGCGGCGAAGACAGCGCGTTTTCCGGATCGGGCGAACCGGACACGCAGCGCATGATGAAGCCGAGGCCGAGATCATCCTCGTCCGTCAATTCGGCCACGACTTCGGGTGCGATCACTCCACCCGCGCGCGCGCAGCGGATCACGGCAGCTTCCTTGGCCATATCGAGCTGGCGGCCTGCGACCCATTCAGCAGAGGGCGCCCGCCGCAGCACAAAAGCTTCGTCGCCCAAACTGAACAACCAGCTCTGCATATTGGCGCCGCCAGAGAGGCGCTGTAGCCCGGATACAGCCCCATGACGACCGGTCCGCGCCATCACGCGTGCAAGTCCATCGGCCAGGGTTTCATGCAGGCTTTCTGCCATCCGCTCCTCTCGGCTGCCCGTGGCGGGCAATCTCGTTCGTGTTCGCCCAAGACTATCCTTAATCGGGCGGTTAATGTCCAGCGATCCCGCGCATGGAGGCGATCACGACAGGCCGCGCCCACGGCGCGACCGTTCGCGCAAAGGAGTCTTGCGCCGTATTCACAATCAGTTAGGCTGCTAACGCGAATGTAACTGGTGGGAAGCTAAGAGACGTTCATGGCACTCCGCAGAATCAGCATGAACAAATGGATCGCTGCGGCCCTGTGGTGCGCGGCACCCGTTCTGTTTGTGGCCGCACCAGCGCAGGCCCGTCAGAGCGTTTCGCTGCAGAGCCAGCGCGATCTGGCCATTGAACAACAGGTTTCCGCGATCGTCGCGCAAAGCCGCGGGCGCATCGGCGTGGCGGCGGTCGATCTCGACGGTGGTGGCCAGATCATGATCAACGGCGACATGCCGTTCCCGATGGCAAGCACGGCGAAAGTTGCGGTGGCAGCCACGTATCTTGCCGGGGTCGAGCAAGGCCGGCTTCGGCTGGACCAGTCGTTCCCGATGATGGTGCCCGTATCGGAATCGCAGGATGACCGCGGGCCGGTGGCGGCAGTGCGGGCCGGTGAGGTCATGACTGCGCAAAGCCTGATGGAACTCAGCATCACGCGCAGCGACAACCACGCCACCGATGGCCTGATCGCCGCAGTCGGCGGTATCGGTTCGGTGAACATCTGGCTCAGCCGGATCGGCATCAGCGGACAGCACCTTGATCACACAATGGCAACCCTGGTGCGTGATGACGGTCGGATCAATCCGGCCACCACGATCGACACGCGCACAAGCAGCACGCCGCGCGCGATGGCGAGCTTGCTTGCAGCGATCGACCGGGGCGGCGCGCTGAGCCCGGAAAGCCGTGCGGTCCTCCTCGATACCATGACCCGCACCAGCACCGGCAAGAACCGGATTCGCAGCGGGCTGCCCGAAGGCGTGGTTTTTGCGCACAAGACCGGGACGCTGGCCGGGGTGACCGATGATGTCGGGATCGTGCGCCTGCCCGATGGCCGGCATCTTGCCATGGCCATTTTCGTGACAGGGCCCGAAGGCCACACCGCACATGCGGCGATGATCGCGCAAATCGCGCGCGTGCTCTATGATGGCTACAGCCAGCCGCTGCCGCTCAGCGGAATTGAGACAGCACGCCGCTGAATTTCCTGTTTATGGCTTGAGAAGTGGCGCGGCGGATCCGATCCGGTAGCGCCTTTTTGCTGTGCACGTGCACCACAACGAAGAAAGGGCACGACCGCTTGCGCAGTCGTGCCCTTCTAACTGTAACCAACCTTTGAAGGTTGGAATTACATCTTCGCTGCTTCGCTCGAAGCATCAGCAGCCGGAGCGCTGGCGTCCGAAGCGTCGGCAGCCGGAGCGTCGGTAGCAGCATCCGATTCCACAGTGGCTTCGGTGGCAGGAGCTTCAGCCGGCTTTTCCGAGCAACCGGCGAGAGCAAAGGCAGTGCCGGCGACGGCGGCGAGGAGGAGCTTGCGCATGCGTTACAATCCCTGGATTGAAGTGGACCGCGCCGGGCCCGCAGCCCGCCGCAAAGCCTACTCTGGCGGTAGACTTCTCGCCTCAATTAATCGGCAAATCATCGCCTTGCAAGCCTTAGACGCACCAAAGCCGTTTCGATGGCTATATCTTACGGAATATCAAAGGTTTTTGCAATTGTGTGACAGACTCAAATCACCTTTGCAGGCATGGTGAATCGGGTGTGGGTATGTTGCATTGCCGCAAGGCGAAGCGCTTTCGTCGAAAGGGCCGAGCGGCTACCACCTGCGCATGGACAGCACCTCGCACGCGTCGCCGCCCCGGCATCTCTATCTGATCGATGGCTCGGCCTATATCTTCCGCGCCTACCATCGCCTGCCACCGCTGACCAATCCGGCGGGCGTGCCGGTGGGCGCGGTCTATGGCTATACCACGATGCTGTGGAAGCTGGCCGAGGACCTCCACAAGGCGGACGGACCCACCCATCTCGCGGTGATTCTCGACAAGGGCTCGATCACCTTTCGCAACGCGCTCTACGACCAGTACAAGGCGCATCGTCCGCCGCCGCCGGAAGACCTCGTCCCCCAATTCCCGCTGATTCGCGACGCAACACGAGCTTTCACCCTTGCCTGCATCGAGGAGGAGGGACTTGAAGCGGACGACCTGATCGCGTCCTACGCCCGTGCGGCGGCGCTGCAGGGCTGGAACGTGACGATCGTCTCCTCTGACAAGGACCTGATGCAACTGATCGGCCGCGCCACGGAGAGTGGCGGCTATATCGACATGCTGGATACGATGAAGAACCAGCGCATCGACCTGCCCGAGGTGATGGAGAAGTTCGGGGTCGAGCCCGAGCGCGTCGGCGATGTGCTCGCGCTTATGGGCGATGCGGTGGACAACGTACCCGGCATTCGCGGCATCGGGCCCAAGACCGCGACCAAGCTGATCCAGGAACACGGCACGCTTGAAGGCGCGCTGGCCGCCGCGCCTGCCATGAAGCCGGGCAAACTGCGTGACAGCCTGATCGAGCAGGCCGACATGGCGCGGCTTTCGCGCCAGCTTGTCCAGCTCAAGGAAGACTGCGCGCTGCCGGTGCCGCTTGAGGATTTCGAACTCACCGCAATCCCGCCCGAGCCACTTGCCGCGTTTCTCACCGAGCATGGCTTCACCAGTCTGCTGCGCAAGCTCGGGGCCGCGCCCGCCGCTGCCC
>CANFIV010000119.1 GCA_947446935.1 Sphingomonadaceae bacterium
ACCCGTCTCGCCGTCACGATCCGCAGCCGCGCCACCGGGCAGGCCTTGTGGGAAGGCCGAGCCGAAAACACCGAGAAGGAAGGCGCCAAGACCGCCGCGGTCGATCAGGCCGCCCCCCGCTTGGCGCATGCCCTTTTCTCAGGCTTCCCCGGCACGTCGGGCGCGACTATCACGGTGAAATGAGCAAAAATCAGATCAGCATCGATGCAGCGTTCGACAGCGGCAATATCCAGGTTCTCGGCATCGAAGGCGCCAGCGCAAGGCTGGCAATCCGCAAGGACACCGAGTCCGAATTCTTCCAATGGTTCCATTTCCGCGTCGGCGGCTGCGCAGGTCGCCAGCTCGAACTGAAAATTACCGGCCTGGCCGCCGCCGCCTATCCCGACGGCTGGATCGGCTACCGCGCCTGTGTCTCGGAAGACCGCGACTACTGGGGCCGTGCCGAGACCCGTTACGATGCTGCCGTGGACGGCGGCACTATGACGATCCGCTACACACCCTTGGCCGGCACCTGCTGGTTCGCCTATTTCGCGCCGTATTCGATGGAGCGGCACCATGATCTCGTCGCCGAGATCGCGGCAGCCGAGGGTGTGGAGCACCGCGTGCTGGGCAGAAGCGTCGACGGTCAGCCGATCGACTGCCTCTCGTTGGGCGAGGGCGAGCGCCAGGTCTGGCTTATCGCACGCCAGCATCCCGGCGAATCGATGGCCGAATGGTGGATGGAAGGCGCGCTCGAAATGCTGACCGACCCCGCTGATCCGCATGCGCGGCGGCTGCGACAGCTTTGCCGCTTCCACGTTGTGCCCAACGCCAATCCCGATGGGTCGCGGCGTGGCAACTTGCGCACCAATGCGCTGGGCGTGAACCTCAACCGCGAATGGCACGCCCCCACGATCGAGCGCGCGCCCGAAGTGCGCGCCATCCGGGACGCGATGGATGAAACGGGCGTAGCCTTCTTCATGGATGTCCACGGCGACGAGGCGATTCCGCACGTGTTCTTCGCCGGTTTCGAAGGTATTCCCAGCTGGACCGAGGCGCAGGGCGAGGGCTACGCCCGCTACCGCGCGATCCTTGAACGGCGCACGCCCGATTTCCAGACACGCCGGGGCTATCCCTCAGCGCGCCCGGGCAAAGCCAACTTGTCCATGGGCACCAACCAGATCGCCGAGCGCTTCGGTGCCATCGCGATGACATTGGAAATGCCGTTCAAGGACAACGACGACTTGCCCGATCCTGCGCAGGGCTGGAGCCCGGAGCGCAGCAAGCTGCTCGCACGCGATTGCCTCGCCTCGCTGGTGGAATGGATCGGCTGACTGGCGCGTAGTACGCGCACGGGGCGTTTACGGGTCCTTAAGCGGCGGCGCGCATAGTGCGTTCATGGCCCGCATCATCGCCCTAGCTCCGACAATCGCCTCTTCCGCGCCGATCGTGGAAGCGATGCGCACGCTCGTGGTGCTGGGCTGCGCCTTGGCGCTGATCTTTGCCAAGGCGACCCTCCCGCACTTCTGAAGCGCCGCTCGCGCTTTTCCCTCTCCGTCATAGCAGAAAACGTGTGCCACCGTTTCGACGGTGCGTGCGCTGGCACCCAAACGTGCCACTTGTTTGCGAAAGATTCGCAATATCATCCTTGAAAGTGCGAATGACTCGCAATAGATGGGTTCTTGAGAATGCCTCTCAAGAAAGATGCCGCTGTGAAATCCTTCTCCGCCTTGCTGCTCGCCACATGCGCCCTGCTGCCTTTCGCGGCCCAGGCGCAGCCGATGGACGGGGCGGGAGAAGACGCCGAACGCCACGCAATCGTTGTGATCGGCCAGCCCGACAGCTACCGCGCCGACACTGCCAGCGGCCTGAAGACCCCGACCCCGCTCATCGACGTGCCGCAGACCGTCACCGTCCTCACCCGCGAACAGCTCGACGATCAGGGCGTCAGCCAGCTCGGCGATGCGCTGCGCTATGTTCCCGGCGTGGTACTGGGGCAGGGCGAGGGCAATCGCGACCAGATCGTGCTGCGCGGCCAGAACACCACCGCCGACTTCTACCTCGACGGATTGCGCGACGACACACAGTACTACCGCTCGCTCTACAACATCGACCGCGTCGAGGTTCTAAAGGGTGCCAATGCGCTCCTGTTCGGGCGCGGCGGCGGGGGCGGCGTGATCAACCGCGTGCGCAAGACACCCTCGCTCGCCGGTTCCAGCCTGGGCGCGAATGCCGCGCTGGGCACGTTCGGCGATTTCGCGCTGGCCGCCGGCCTCAACCAGCCCCTTTCTCAAACTGTGGGCGCGCGCCTCAATGGCACCTATGAAGAGTTCGACAACCACCGGCAGGACTTCCGCGGCCGTTTCATCGGCGTGAACCCCACGCTGGCTTTCGCGCCCGGCGCGGACACCCGCATCGATCTTTCGTACAACTACGACGATGACCGCCGCACCGCCGATCGCGGCATTCCTTCGCTCGGCGGACTGCCGCTCGCGGGTTATCGCGACACCTTCTTCGGCCGCAAGGATATCAACCTTGCCGCAGTGAAGGCCCACATTGCCGAAGTCCGCGTCACGCAGCAGCTGTCCGACGGACTCACGCTGAACCTCGCCGGCCAGTACAGCCACACCGACAAGTACTACGGCAACGTCTTCGCCGGGGCGGCCGTCGATGCCGCCACCCGCACCGTCGCGCTGAGCGCCTACAACAGCACCGTGCTGCGCGAGAGCTGGATCGGGCAGGCCAATCTCGTGTGGCAGGGCAAGACCGGCCAGATCGGCCACACCTTGCTCGCCGGGTTCGAGGCAGGCGATCAGCGTACCGATGCGGCCCGGCGTGAAGGCGTCTTCCAAGGCTCGAACATAGTCTCGCTGGCCGATCGGCTGACCATCCCCGCAGTCACTTTCGGCGCGCCCAGCCGTTCAACCCACGCCAAAGTCCAGACCCTCTCGGCCTATGTGCAGGATCAGATCGAGCTCGCCCCTTTCCTCCAGATCGTTGGCGGCGTGCGCTACGATGAATTCAAGATCAACGCCGACAACCTGCTCACCGCCACCAGTGCCGCGCGCACCGATCGCAAATGGTCGCCGCGCGCCGGGGTGGTCGTGAAGCCCAAGGCCGCAGTCTCGCTTTACGGCAGCTACACCCGCAGCTTCCTGCCCCAATCGGGTGACCAATTCAGCGCGCTCGACGCCACGCAGGCCACCCTCGCCCCCGAGGCATTCACCAATCTCGAACTCGGCGCGAAATGGGATGTGACCTCCTCCCTCGCCCTCACCGCCGCCGCCTACCGGCTCGACCGCGAGAATTCCCGCTTCAACGATCCCGTCACCGGGTTGCCTCAGCTTTCCGGCAAGACCCGAACGCGCGGCATTGAATTCTCCGCCGCAGGCCGCATCCTGCCGCAGTGGCAAGTCAGCCTGGGCTACACCCTGCAGGAAGGCAAAGTCCGCTCCAGCACGACCGCCGCCCCCGCTGGACGTTCTCTCGCCCTACTCCCCAAGAGCCAGATCGCGCTCTGGACCCGCTATGATGTGAGCCCCAAACTCGGCCTCGGTCTGGGTGTCACCCACCAGTCCTCCAGCTTCACCACCGTGAGCAATGCCGTCACTCTGCCAGCCTTTACGCGTGTCGACAGCGCCGTATTTTACACCCTGTCCAAAGCCGTCTCGGTGCAGCTCAACGTCGAAAACCTGCTCAATTCGCAATATTTCCCCACCGCACACACCGACAACAACATCTCCACCGCCGAGCCGCGCAGCGCCAAGATTTCGGTGCGGATGGCATTCTAAAGGGCCGCGTGCCGCCCGATGCTCTGGATTCCCACCTTCGCGGGAATGACGAAGGTGGGCGTGGTTCGGCGAGGCCGCGACGCCCGACTTAAAGCCCCGGCGTCGTGGCCGTAGCGGGCACCGGCAGCGCCGGTCCCTGCTCAGCCCCGCGCAGGATCCGCCCCGCGCGCTGGATCGTGCGAACCAGCCGGGGATAGACCCCGCAGCGGCAGATATTGGTGATAGCGGCGGTAATATCGGCCTCGGTCGGATCGGTGTTGTGCACCAGCAGCGCGGCGGCGGCCATGACGAGGCCGGGCGTGCAGAACCCGCACTGGATGGCCTGCTCGGCCACGAAGGCCTGCTGCACCGGGTGGTTGCGATCGGCCGAAAGACCTTCGATCGTGGTGACGCTGCGCCCTTCGGCCTCACCCAAAGTGAGGGTGCAACTGGGCATGGCCTGACCGTCGACGATCACCATGCAGGCGCCGCATTCGCCCGTGCCGCAGCCGTATTTCGTGCCCGTGAGATTTGCGGCATCGCGCAGCGCCCACAGCAGCGGGGTATCGGCCTCGAGCTTGATCTCGAGCGGCTGGTTGTTGACGGTGAGGATGGCCATGACGCGACCGGCCTAGCGCGCAGCCAGGCAAATTGCCACGTCCAGGGGCAAGCCGCTCAGTCGCGCCAGGAGCGGTCGATCTGGTCGATCCGCCGCGTCCAGGCGTTGAAATCACCCACACCGGGGCCGCCGCCCGGCGGAGTAGCCATGTTGAGATCGCGTTGGTGGACGTTGATCACATCTTGCGAAATCATGATCGGCGGACGGCCCATCGAGAGTGTCGCCATCTGAATCTCGCAGGCGCGCTGCAGGGCCCATTGCTGGATGAACATCGCCTGCAGCGACTTGGCCATCACGACCGGGCCGTGGTTGCGCAGCATCAGGATGTTCTTGTCGGCGAGGTTCGCGAGCAGTCGCTCGCCTTCCTCGGCGCGGACGGTGATCCCCTCGAAATCGTGGTAGGCGAGGCGGCCGATGAAATTGCAGGCGTAGAAGTTGATCGGCATCAGCCCTTCCTCAAGGCTGCACACCGCCATCGTCGCGGTCGTGTGAACGTGGCAGATCGCGTGCGCCCAATCGAGGTGACGGTGGAAATAGCCGTGCTGGGTAAAGCCCGCGAGGTTCACGGGATGCGGGTTGTTGTCCAGCTTGTTGCCGTCGATGTCGATCTTGACGAGATTGCTGGCACAGACTTCCGAATAGAGCAGCCCGAACGGATTGATGAGAAACGCCCCCTCCTCGCCCGGCACGCGCAGCGAGATATGGTTATAGACCGATTCGGACCAGCCGAGCAGATCGAAGATGCGGTAGCAGGCCGCCAGTTCCTGCCGCGCGTGCCATTCTGCATCGCTGCAATCGATATTGGGGCGGATCTGGGTGGCCATCGCGTTCTCTCCCGCTATGCTCTCTCATGTTATGTGCAACCTTTACCGCATGACCAGCAACGCGCAAGCAATCGCGCAGATGTTCCGCGCCGAGACGGGTGGGCGCAACCTGCCCGCGATGAGCGAGATCTATCCCGATCAGAGCGCGCCGGTTGTGGTGGGCGAAGGTGCGGGCCGCACACTCGAAATGATGCGCTGGGGCTGGCCCCCCTTTGGTGAGGTGAAACGCCCGATCACCAATGTGCGCAACCTCGCCTCTCGCATGTGGAGCGGCACGCTGGCCGATCCGGCGCGGCGCTGCCTTGTGCCGGTCACCGCCTTCTCCGAATGGTCCGCCGCCCCCGATCCGCAGACCGGCCGCAAGCGCAAGCACTGGTTCGATCTGCCGGATGATCCGCTGTTCGCCTTCGCCGGTCTCTGGCGGCCTGCCGAGGATGGGCCGCGCTTTGCATTCCTGACATGCGCGCCGAACCACGTGGTGGGGCGTGTGCATCCCAAGGCAATGCCGGTGATCCTGCGGCCCGGCGAGGCCTG
>CANFIV010000120.1 GCA_947446935.1 Sphingomonadaceae bacterium
CTGAGCAGCGCGAACGGGCCCGCGGCGACTTGTGCATCGCACTGGCCGACGGCGGTTGGCAGCTCTCCCCGCGCACCGCGCAAGGAGCGCAAACGCTGGGCTGCGCCATCACCGCACACAGCTTGCGCGGCGAATTGGCCGAAGTTCGTGCAGCCCTCGCCAAGGATTCGCCCACCGGCACCTTGCTGACCATGGCGCTCGATCGCCGCCATCAGGCGCTCTGGCCGGAACTCGATCGGATCGGCAGCGACCATTTCCGCAAGAGCCTGCAACGCGAAGCGGATCGCGCCGGTGACGCCGCAAAGGCGGCGCCCACGGATCATGCAGCGGTGATGTATCAGATGCAGACCCTGCGCGCGCTGGGCCGGTTCGAGGATGCCGTGGCTGCAGGCAAGACGCTTGCGGCAGACAAAGCCCGCATAGAAGTGGTGGGCAACGACGCATTCTGGTTCTTCAACGAATATGCCGTCGACCTCCACGCACTGGGCCGCAACGACGAAGCGCTCGCCGCCATGGATGCCGTGCTTGCGCTCGGTGTCGAAAACTATCCCGATCTGGTCTCGCAGGCCATCAACCGCAGCGAGATGATCCTCGGCAATGGCCGGTATCAGGAAGCGCTCGACGGCCTGAACATCATCGAAGCGCAGCACATGGGCCGGCTGAGTACCTACGGCAAAATGTGGGTCTGGGCGGACAAGGCCTGCGCCTTGCGCGCGCTGGGCAAGGGCGAACTGGCCGATGCGATGGACGCCAAACTTGCTGTCGATCCCGCCACCAACTGGAGCGCGTCAACCGCCGCTGCCGCCTGCCGCAAAGATACCCCGGCGATCGTGGAGATGGTGCTCAAGCGGCTGCGCAGCGAAGATACGCGGCCGGGCGCGCTGGGCCTGTTCATCACGTTCGAGATGCCTGAGGGCCGCACCCCGTTCGAACTGGGCAGGCTAAAGGCCATGCACGATGCGCTCGCGCTTCCCGAAGTCCAGACCGAACTGGCCAAATATGGCCGCGCGATCCGCTACGCCGGGACAAGCCAGGGCTGGCCCGATTTCTGAACCCAAGCCCTGAGCGGTCCTTGTCAGCCCGCAGGCACGGGCGAGAAGCGGGGCGAACTGGCGCGAAAACGCAGGCCAATCAGCGAACGTGCTGTATTCCACCGTCCGCTGCCACTGATATCAGCGCATCGCCAATACGTGGCTCAGGCAACGCTGGGCTCGGGCAGCGCCATTGGCCAGTGATACCGTTCAAACGGGCGCCCGAACATATCCACCAAATCCACGAACCGAACGCCGAACTTCGCCGCGACACCCCGTGACCCGTGATTGTCGGCATGGATGACCGACATGATCTGGGTGAATTGGCGAAGCTTCGCGTATTCGATGACCGCGCGGGCCGCCTCGGTGGCGTAACCCTGCCCCCAATGCGCTTTGCCAAATGTGTAGCCCAGCTCGGGAAGCGGCTCGATCTCGGCATCAGCCGGTGCAAGCGCCCGGAACAGCCAGGCTCTGCGCAATGCGCCCGGCGGGGCCGCCCGTTCGACTGCCGCATCGCTCAATCCGCAGCGCCCCACCCGGACACCATCCGCCTTGCGGACAACAGTGAGCGGGCCGAGGTCGGCGTTGGCATAGCTGTCCTGCACATCCTGAAACCACTTCTCGGTCTCTGGCGGCGGGCGCGGATTGCCGCCGCCGATGTAGCGCGCAACATCAGGATCCTGATGAATCGCGATGAAGTATTCCAGATCGCTCTGGTCCATCCTGCGCAAGCACAGGCGCTCGGTTTCAAGCACATCGGTTTGCGCAAGCAGAGTCATGTCGGGCGGCGCAATCTACTCGAAAAACGCCACGCCGCGCACTTCGATGCTTTCGCGCACGTTGGCATTGGGGAAGCTCGTATCGTGAAACGCCGTGTGCGGGCAGCGCCACGTAACGCTGTGGTCGCTGTCCTGGAACTTGAACAGCAGCACATCGTCTGCCGCCATTTTTGCAAAATACCACCAGCGGTGCCGTTCCCGGTAGCGGAAGATCGTTGCCGCGATCATCTGATCCTCGCCCTTCACCGGCGCGATCAGCGCATCGCCGGTCGGAAATTCATCGACCACGAACAGCGTGTTGGACGCGGTCTCTTCATCCGAAACCGTGCGCCCGTCGCAGACCGCAAGCGGCCAATCCTGCGGGCCCGGCGAAAACGTGCGCCAAAGCGAAAAACACACGTAACGCTGGTAGCCCGGCCCATCCGGAAACGCCTGCCCATAAACCCGCGCCGCGGCACGCTTGCCGGTTACCTCATTGTAATCGACATGCGCTTCGCCCGCTGGCGGCTGGATTCCGCCGGCGTGGACATAGCCCTCGACCTTTTCCTGCGCGCGGCTTGAAAGATCGCCAGAAGTGCGGATCATCCACCCCTGCGTTGCCACCTTGTCCGCGCCGATAAGCCGCGCGACGAGCGCCTCGACCTCGCGCTGGTACCCGGCATCGACCGCCGCCTTGTTATGAAAATCGGCAATGGCCGTCTCGTGCCTGGCGATGATGAAGCCATGGGTGTCGAACGCAAAATGATCCCGCATGGGCATCCCGTCGCGCACGACGACCGGATAGTCGCGGTAGTCGCCGGTGTTCATTTCCGCGCCCTGGCTGACATAGCGCCGGGTCACGAACGCGCCTTCATCAAGATAGCGGATCAGCGCCGGAGCCTCGCGGGCCGCCCCCTCGATATCCTGCTCGGCCAGACTCGCCCCAATTTCAGACATTGCCCGCATCCTCAGATTTATAGTTAGGTCTGCGAACTATATCGGTTGAACGCGCCGCGTCCAGCCTCTTGCGGGGGCGGTCTCGGGAATGCGCCACAGCACCGGCAGGATCGCCAGCGCCACCACCGCGATCATCGCGCCGGGCGCGGCGGGCCAGCCGGTCGCCTCCAGCAGCTTCTGCGCCGCCCACGGCGTCAGCCCGCCGAACACGGCGGTTGCGCTCGTGACGCCCAGCGCCAGCCCGGAAAGCCGCGCCTCACCTGAAAACTGCTCTGCTGTCGCGACAGCGCCCACCGCGCTCACCGCCCCGCCAAGACATGCCAGCACCACCGCGCCGATCAGGGCCGGCCAGATCCCGCCCGATGCCATCAGCGTAAACAGCGTGATCGGCAGGACAGCGCCGCTCACCGCCACACCGATCAGCACTGGCCGCCGCCCCACATGATCGGTCAGCGCGCCCACCAGCGGTGTCACCACGATCACGGCCAGCGCCGCCACGGTCGAAAGCGCCAGCCCCGCCCCTTCGCCCACCGCGCCCGTCGAAGCGAGAAACGCGGGCACATAGGTGATCCCCACATAATAGCTGATCGAGCCCAGCGCCGAGATGGCAAAGCCCCGCGCGATCCCGGCGCGCTGGTGCGTCACCGCATGGCGCAGCGGGTTTACCGGCACGGTCCCGGCTGCGCGCTGGCGGGTGTATTCGGGCGACTCATCCATCGCCGCGCGGGCGAGCAGCACCCCGCCCGCCAAAGCCGCGCCCACGAAGAATGGAATGCGCCAGCCCCACACATCAAGCGTGTCCGCCGGCAGCAGCAAGGCCGTCAGCGCGGCGACGCCCACGGCCAACAGCGCGCCAACCTCGCTCGCTGCCGATGCGCAGCTGGTGATCAGCCCGCGACGGCGCGGGTCTGCGCCCTCCAGCAGATAGGCCACCACGCCGGTATATTCGCCGCCCACGGCAAAGGCCATCACGCAGCGCAGCGCGAGCAGCAGCAGCCCCGCCGCTGGCCCGATCACGGCGTATGTCGGCAACAGCGCACATCCCAACATGGCGGCCGTCATCACCGCCATCGAAAGCAGCATCGCCCGCCGCCGTCCGTGCCGATCACCGTAATGCCCGAGCGCAATCGCGCCGAGCGGCCGCATGAGATACGAGATCGCAAACCCCGCCAGCACCGCCGCCAGCGACCCCACTCCGCCGCCGAACATCACCCGCGACAGGATCGTCGCGACATAGATATAGAGCGTGAAATCATACCACTCGACCACCGTGGAGAAACCCGCGATGATCATCGAACGGCGCGAGATGGTCTGGTGGGCTAAGGTCATTCCGGCATCATGCCGGATTGCGGCCCCGGTGGGAACCGGTCTCAGCCAACCCCTTCGGTCACGAGCACGCGATAGTCCGCGCCCGCCAGCCGGTGAACCTTGGCTTCCTGATAGGCCGGGCTGTCATACCAGCCGCGCGCCGCTGCCATGTCGGGGAACTTCAGGATCACGAGGCCATCCGAACGTGCCCCCTCCCAAGCGTCATGCGCGCCATAGAACGCCAGCGGCGTCAGGTCGTGCCCGGGAATCGAAGCCCCGGCCTTCGCGTTGTACTGGTCCATCTCCGCCTGATCGGAAATGCTCTCGCGAATGAACACCACATAAGCCGTCATCGAAATTCCTCTCCCGCAGCCCCGCCGCGCGGAGCCATCGGAAGCTGTTCTACCCACCAACCTCGCCAAGACAAGCGCTTACAGGCAGGCAAATGGAACCTTCCTGCGTGCTCGCGCATTCCACCCTGCACACTGCCAAAGGAGTGGCCCATGCGTTCCGGACTCTTGTGGATTATCGGCGTCCCCATCCCGCTGATCCTGCTGCTAGCATACTGCACAGGCCATTTGTGAGCCGAAGAGGCCATTTCTCTCAGACCTGGTCTGGGAGAGATGGCATCAGCGCAGCGCCGCTGCGATAACTCGGCCATTTTGTTCTTTTTTGCACATCTCGTTTCATGGCAAGCCCCAAAAATCTCCCCCACATGCCCAACTGGCTCGCGCCGCAGCCACCTGAGAAGGACGACTGAAGCCCCGCGCCTGTCTCGGGGGGGAATGTCTCGGCGAGGATTGTAAGCACGGTGGCCATCTGCGGATTTGGCGCTAGGTTGCGCTCAAACAGAACCGATGGAGAGAGACGCCCATGACTGAACTTGCCGGCCGCATTGCCCTCGTCACCGGCGCCTCGCGCGGCATTGGCGAGGCTTCTGCCCGCGCACTGGCCGCGCTTGGCGCGCGTGTCATCGTCACCGACCTTGCCGCGCCCGAAGCCCTCGCGGAGCAGATCGGCGGCCTCGCCCGCGCGCATGACGTGACCGATGAGCAAAGCTGGATCGATACGATGGCCTTCGCTCGCGAAGCGGCTGGCGGGCTCGATATTCTGGTCAACAACGCCGGGCTGTTCTTGGCCAAGCCCCTCACCGAAACCACGCTCGAAGATTGGCGCCGCCTCCAAAGCGTCAATGTCGAAGGTGTGTTCCTGGGCTGCAAGCACGCCGTCCCGCTGCTCGCCGAACGCGCGATCCAATGGCCCGGCGGGGCCTCGATCATCAATCTCTCCTCGGTCGCGGGCCTCGTCGGCACCGCGCTGGTCAGCTGCTACAACGCCACCAAGGGCGCTGTCCGCCTCTTCACCAAAGGCGTGGCGATGGAAGTCGCGCCGATGCGCATCCGCTGCAATTCGGTCCACCCCGGCGTCATCGAAACCGATATGGGCCGGGATCTCGTCTCCCAGTTCGCGGCCGCCACCGGCACGGGCGAAAACGACACCCGCGCAGCCTTTTCCAATCTCCACCCGCTGGGCCACTTCGGCTTGCCGACCAACGTGGCCGACGCGGTCGCCTTCCTCGCATCAGACCGCGCCGCCTTCATGACCGGCTCGGAACTGGTGGTCGACGGCGGCTTCACCGCCAGCTGAACCAAGCAATTCCTCCCCGAGC
>CANFIV010000121.1 GCA_947446935.1 Sphingomonadaceae bacterium
CAATCCTCCCCAGCAGCACCATTTCCCGCCATCAGGCCAACGCCGGATAGCCCAGCGTGATCGCCTCCTGCTCTAACGACCGAACAGCAGCATAAACGCTTTCGGGCACCACCGCGAAGCCGCTCAGGCCCAGCGTATCGCGCAGCGGTGCGGTTGCGGCATCTCGGGCAAAATCGGCCAGCGCAGCGCGCAGCATGGCAATCTCGTCGTCACATGCCGAAAGCCGGGTAATCAGTGGCAGGCCGGGCGTCTTTGCTGTTTCCGCCAGAACGCGCAGACCTTTGACCGCCGCTGGGGCAAACCGGGCCAGATTGCCAAACGTCACGCAATCGATGGCGGCCACATCCGCCTCGCCGCGCGCCACCAGCGACAGGCTGGCCCGATGGCTGCCGCTCTCCACAACCTGGCTGAAGAATCGCCCGCCCACCGCATGTGGTGCGACCGTGTGCCGCAGCAGATTCATGCCTGAATTGCTCGTCCAGTCATTGATCGCCGCCACACCGCCGCGCAGCTCTGCCACGGAAGAGACCCCCGCATCGGCGCGCACGATCACGAAGCTGCCATTCAGCGCGCCCTCACACCCCGGATGGTCATAAACCGGAGTCGCCACCACCCGCACCCGTCCGCGAAGCTGCGTTGAAAGCGGATAGCCGCATGTCTGCGCCAGCAGTAGACGCGGATCGAGCCAAACCGCATCGTACGCCAGGCCCTCATCCAGCGTTTCAGGCACATCGGGCATGCCCGCTCCGCGCAGTTGTTCGCGCATGAAAGCCCAGAACCCGCGCGTAGCTTCCGCGATAACCGGGGGATCGCGGTACATCGCAAGGCTGGCGATCCGCGTGCCCATACCGCCGATCTCAGACGACAGTGAGCGAGCGGACAAAACCCGCCGCCTCGTGCGCATGGATCCGGGTATGGCGAATCAGACCTTCGAACTGGCGCTGCATGGTCCGGATCGTCTCCGCGCTGCTGAGCACGAGATACATTTGCCCCGCAAAGATCGCGACCCGGGTGGAACCGAAAATCGTGTAGGGGATCGAAAAGCGCTCGCGCCCATCGAACAGGAACAGGCGGAACGAGGGATAAAGCTCGTCGATCAGCGCGTTCATGTGCGCCAGTTGCGCCAGCCGCGCTGCTTTCGAAAGCCCGCTCCAGATGCCCCCGCCTGCCGCGAACTGCTCCAAGGTCTGCAGCGGCATGCAGCATTCCATGTCGGTCCCCGCCGCGCGGTTGTATTCGAGGCGAAACGCCGCGTCTTCGACTTGCGCCAGCGGGCTCTGGTGGGCGGCGGCCGCTTCGTAGGCGATCACCTCTGTCGTGCGCAGCAAATCGGGAATCCGCGCCGGAACGTAGCGGATCTTGGCGCCCGCCGCCTCGGCATGCCAGCGCATCAGCAGACTGGCCCCGTCCTCCTCCGTCGTCTCGATCAGGCCGCTCGAAAGCATGGCCCCTGTCACGCCCTCGTCCTGCGAAACACCGAGCAACCAATCGAGCGTGACGGCATGACGCTCAGCGATCGCCAGCAACGTTTCCACGCGCGGCAGGCGCACCGTGCGGCCCGAAAGCAGAAGCGAAAGCGCCGAGCGGTCGATGCCGATGGCGTCGGCAAACGCGGCCTGGCTCAGCCGCGATCGATCGAACACGGTCTGCAGGCGGGCGCGAAACACCTCGGCCAATTGGCGTTTGTCCATGCACCACCTTATGTGATTATTATCATCAAATGGCGCATTTGATTTACAAACGCAACGCGCCGTCACCATTGTCTCCTTGAATGTCTACCAAATTGATAGGATGTTCCGGAACGGAGGCGCTTTCCGGACCAGATGAACGAACAGACCCACATCCAATTCGAACTGGCTCTTGGGCGCAATCAGCACTTCCGCATTGAGTGGCCGACCGTGGCCCTGCTCATTGCCTGCTACACGGCATGGACGTCGGCCGGCCTGCTCTATGCCGTCGCTCCCTGGATTGCCGTGCCACTCCTTGCGCTACCCATCGTGCTGCATTCCTCGCTCCAGCACGAAGCGATCCACCGCCATCCGACCTCCAGCGAACAGTGGAACGAAGCGCTGGTGTTCCTTCCGCTCGGGCTGCTCTACCCCTATCGCCGCTACCGCGAGACGCATCTGCGTCACCACGTCGACAGCCGCCTGACCGATCCCTACGACGATCCTGAAAGCTTCTATCTGGCGCATGGGGACCATCGCCGCCTGCCGCGCGCCGCCCGCGTGCTACTCGCATGGAATGCAACGCTCGCAGGCCGAATCGTGATCGGCCCCTTGATTGCCGCCATCCGCTTTCTGCGGGGCGAGGCCCGCGCGGCTGCCCGCTTGCGCGGGACCGAGGCCCGAGCCTGGCGCACGGCCTGGTCGCTTCACATCCTCGGTTGCGCGGCGGTCGTGGCCATCATCGATTTCGTCTTCGGGGTGCCGATTGTGGCCTATTTCGGCGCAGTCTATCTCGCCTTGGCTCTGCTCGGTGTACGCGCGTTCTGCGAGCACCGCTGGGACGAGGCACAAGACGCGCGGACCGTCATCGTGGAGCAATCATGGCTGGGCTGGCTGTTTCTCCACAACAACCTCCACCTCGTCCACCACAAGCAGCCGCACCTCCCCTGGTACGCGCTGCCCCGAGTTTACCAAGCCCGGCGCGCCGAATGGCTGGCATTGAACAACGGCTATGCGTTCGAAGGCTACAGAGCCGTCCTGCGCGCCTATGCCCTCCGCGCGAAGGAGCCAGTCGTGCATCCAACGTATGCCAGCCATACCGTGGATATGCTGTGCCGACAGAGTATCGGTTAACCGAACAGACGTCTGCCTGATCGCATTTTTGCGAACTGAAACCACCGACATGGAGCTACCTCCATATTGAGTCGCGCCTGTTAACCTTGATTCGCGAAGAAGGTTAATCGTTTTGGCCTTCACACTCTGTGACGTCACTCGGGGTGCGAGGGCGGCCCACCGTCCGGAAGCAAGCCAAAATCATTGCAAATATAAAAAATAGATGGGGCCGTGAGGCAGCTTCGAAACAATAGCATGTCGATATTTGCCCACGATTTACTAAATATTCTTTTGAAATTTATGCGATAATATTTGTAAAATATGTAAAATCTCTGGGATTTTTTCCCATTAGTACTCAGAGAATATACCAAAGTTCATAAATATTCTTGACGATTTTTCACCAATTCGATTTTTAACTTTTACGCCCTATTCAAAAATTAATCGGATTTGGATCATTTTATCGTGGTATAAGGGCTCTTCCTTAGTCACATTCCGTACGTATCGGTGATAAGAAATTAGCCACGAAGCATTAACCAAAAGACTACCGGGCCGCGAGACCACTAGCAAAGGGGTATGTCATGGAAATGCGTTCTATCTCACTGGATGCTCCTTTTGGTGAATCTGAGGTTGCTTTGACCGACTTTCCAAAGTCGCTGGATCCTCTGCAGGCAGAGAACCAGAGACTTACGATCCACATCGTAGAGAGTGACAGTTCCGATCGGGCCAGCTCATTTCGGCTGTTTTCTGATCTCGGCTACCATTGCGAGATTTATTCAACGGTAGAAGAGCTAACTAAATACTGCCCGTCATCAGGAATTGTTCTGATACATGAGCGGCCACATGGCGATACGGTTTCTTCGGTCGCAGCCCTGACAAAGGAAGCAGGCCTGCCCCTGACATTGGTTGGTTGCGCCGAAAACCCTACGGTTGACTCCGTCATCACCGCCATGAAGGCGGGCGCGCAACACTACCTTGAGTTGCCGTTTAATCGGCTAAAACTTGAGCAGGTTCTCAAGGGCCTGACAGACTATCACAACGCCCAGCAGAACTCGCAAAAGAAGCGTTTCGATGCACTCCGGAAATTGCGCCGCCTTTCCACTCGTGAAAGAGAAGTGGTTCAGCTTCTGGTCGATGGTAACAGCAACAAGATTATCGCCCGTACGCTCGGCATAAGCCCGCGTACCGTGGAGATCCATCGCATGAAGGCCATGGGCAAGCTTGGCGCGCAAAATGCCAGTGAGGCCGTTCGGATATGGCTAATCGGCACAGAAGATTAAATATTTTCCAGACACCCCGGCTTTTGGATCATGCTTAATCGACCGTTAAACCATCGTTAATGCTTTGGTGGTAGATCAATCTTGTGCCCGCAAAAGGTACCTTGAGCTCAAGGGGCGTGTCGCTCCGGTTGGAAAACAACCGAACGGCACGCCCAATCGGCCAAAAATTCCCTAAATCCGGGAGGTTGGCCTCCATCAGAAGTTATAACGAACCGCCTGCCCCTTGGCCTTCGCCGGCTATGCCGGAACGCGCAGAGCCAGCCGTGCGGTCTGTGCATGATCTTGGCGCCAATTGAGGTTTCCGCCGCAAAGGATCGGCGTTAGGAAGAGGCCCTCTTGGTGGAGGCGTCGATGCGGTCGATGGTGATGCGGGTTATCAAACTTTCGGTGCTGATGCTGGCGGCGGCCGCGCTGGGCGGGGCCAAGCCCCTTATTGGCGAGCCGGCGCCGCCTCTGCAAATGACGCTGATCGATGGCACGAAATTGACCTTGGAGCAGCTGCGCGGGCAAGTCGTGGTCATCAATTTTTGGGCGACCTGGTGCGGCCCCTGCAAGCGGGAACTGCCGCTACTCGATGCCTACTACGAAACCCAGCGCCAGCACGGCTTGCGCGTTTTCGCGATCACCACCGAGGGATCGGTCCCGGTGGGCCAGCTCAAAAAGCTTTTCGCCGCCCTGCGCCTGACCCCAATCCGCACGCTCAAGGGTAGATATGCGCCGATTAACAATTCCATTCCCACCAACTACATCATCGACCGCGCAGGCCGTTTGCGCTTTGCGCAGGCAGGGGCCTTCGAGCTGGATGACCTGAACCGCGAACTGGTACCCCTGCTTCGAGAGAGCCCACCCGCCGATGTGGCTCAGCAGAAATTAAGCGCGCTCTGAGCGCCAAAGGGGTTGAGCGATAGCCGCAACCCCAGAAACCGAACCCACTCTCAAGCCAGCAAATCTGCCCATTCCGGATGCCGCTTGAACGCTGCCGCAACATAGCTGCACTGGGGCACGATCTTCCAGCCGCCCGCGCGGGCATCGGCGATCATTGCATCCACCAGCTTGCCAGCGATCCCGCGCCCACCGATTTCAGTGGGAACCAGCGTGTGTTCGGCGGTGAGCACGTTGTCGCGCCGCACATACGTCAGCCGTCCGAAGGCCGCGCTGTCTGGCACGCGGGCCTGGTATTCGCCCTCTGCGCCTTGGTCGACATGCGTGATCACTGGTTCGTCCATGGCTTTGTGCCTCCCAAGGCAAGCTAACTTGACCGGCGGCACATGCCGGTTAAGGCCAGCGCCATGAAGTTCTTCTCCGACAACGCCGCCCCTGTCCACCCCCGCGTCTGGGCTGCGATGCAAGCCGCCGATACGCCGGACAAGGCCTACGACGGCGATGCCGTGTCGAAACGGCTCGATGCCGCGTTCTCCGATCTGTTCGGGGCTGACTGTGCCGCGCTGTGGGTGGCGACCGGCACGGCCGGCAATTGCCTCGCGCTCTCGGCCATGGTGCCGCCGCACGGCGGCGTCGTCTGCCACCGCGAGGCGCATATCGAGATGGACGAGGGCGGCGCACCGGGCTTTTTTCTCCACGGCGCCAAGCTCTTGCTGGCGGA
>CANFIV010000122.1 GCA_947446935.1 Sphingomonadaceae bacterium
GCACGGCGGTTGGCGATGCGGTATTGATAGGCGCGGCCGGTGCAGGAAAAGCGCGCGTGCCAATCATCCGGCACAACGCGGCAATCGAGCACTGCGATGGGCTGCGGACGCATCAAGGCACTGAGCGCCTCGCCCAACCGGAACGGATCGAATTCGCGCACCAGATCGAAATGCGCGCGCATGCCCAGCGCATGAACCCCGGCATCAGTGCGCCCGGCGGCGTGGAGCGTCACCGCCTCGCCCGTCACCGCAAGCGCTGCGTCTTCGACCGCCTGCTGGACGGTGGGCCCGTGCGGCTGGCGCTGCAGACCCATGAAGGGGCCGCCGTGGAATTCGAGGGTAAGTGCGAAGCGAGTCATCAGCCGAGCTGCGTCCCTGCCACAATCCCCCGTCCGCGCAGCAGCGACGCTGTTTCCATGGCAGGCTTGCCGGCGCGCTGGACGATCAGCGGCCGAATCGCACCCACACCGCATGCCACGGTGAGTGCGTCATCCAGCGTCTGGCCCGGCACGCCGCTGCCAACCGCCACCTCTGCCGCAAGCACGCGGTACCGCTCGCCCTCCAGTTCGAAAAACGCGCCCGGTGCAGGAGCGAACGCGCGGACCTGGCGCTCGACTTGCAGGGCGCTTTGCGTGAAATCGAGGCGGCTCTCGGCCTTGTCGATCTTGTGGGCGTAAGTGACGCTTTCCTCGGGCTGGGCCTCAGGCGGATAGTCCGACAGATCGGCCAGCACACGCACCATCAGCGCCGCGCCCATCCCCGCGATTTCAGCCGTCAGTTCGCCCGCCGTCTTGCGGTCCACCGGCGTTTCCGCCTTGGCGAGCATCGGTCCGGTATCGAGCCCGCGCTCCATCTGCATAATCGTCACACCGGTCATAGCATCGCCCATGAGAATCGCACGCTGCACCGGAGCCGCACCGCGCCAGCGCGGCAGGAGCGAGCCATGGACATTGAGGCAGCCGAGCCCGGGGGCATCAAGAATGACCTGCGGCAGGATCAGCCCATAAGCCGCAACCACCGCCACGTCGGCCTCCAGCGCGGCAAACGCCGCCTGCTCCTCCGCGCCTTTCAGGCTGACAGGCGTGTAAACCGGAATGCCGCGCGCCTCCGCCGCCAACTGCACCGGCGAGGGTTGCAGCTTCTTGCCCCGCCCCGCCGGGCGCGGCGGCTGGCTATAGGCCGCGACCACAACGTGCCCTGCCGCCGCCAGCGCGGTCAGCGTCGGCACGGCAAAATCGGGGGTGCCCATGAAGATCACGCGCATATTTCGCAAAAAGCCTTCCGTTTGATGCGTCAGGCCCTATCTGTGCCGCCATGGCATCGCAAGAGATCGAGGCGCTCGCAAACGCGCTGGCGCGGCTTCCGGGACTCGGGCCCCGTTCGGCGCGGCGCGCGGTGCTGTGGCTGATCAAGCGGCGCGAGACCGGGCTGACCCAGCTCGTCAATGCGCTGAACGCGGTGCAGGGCCGCCTCGTGGAATGCGACACATGCGGCAATGTCGATACCACGAACCCCTGCGGCATCTGCACTGATCCGCGCCGCGATCCCCGCGCACTATGCGTCGTTGAGGATGTGGCCGACCTCTGGGCGCTCGACCGCGCAAGGCTGTTTACCGGGCGCTATCATGTGCTGGGCGGGCGACTTTCGGCGCTGGAAGGCTTCGGACCGGAAGACCTCACCATCGGCAAGCTGCTGCTGCGCGTGGAAGCAGGCGGGATCGACGAGGTCGTGCTCGCGATGAACGCCACGCTCGAAGGCCAGACCACTGCGCACTACATCGCCGAGCGGATCGAACATCTACCGCTGCGCGTGACCCAATTGGCACATGGCCTTCCCGTGGGCGGCGAGCTCGACTATCTGGATGAGGGCACATTGGCGCAGGCACTGCGGGCGCGGCGTCCTGTTGGGTAACGCATCGCACGACACCTTGCGAGTCGGCGCGCGCGCGATTATCTGACCGTCATGGCCATTCTCGAAATCCTTGAAGTCCCCGATCCGCGCCTCAAGCAGATCTCCGCCCCCGTTACGCAGTTTGACGAGGAACTCCGCACACTCGTCGCCGACATGTTCGAGACGATGTATGCCGCGCCCGGCATCGGCCTCGCAGCAGTGCAAGTCGGCGTGCCGCTGCGCGTGCTGGTGATCGATCTTCAGCCCGATGATCCGGACGCTGAACCCGTGCCATGCGCCCATGATGGGCATCACCACCATCACCAACCGACGAAGCGGGAACCCCGGGTCTTCATCAACCCGGAAATTCTGGAACCGTCCGAAGACCGCACGGTCTACAACGAAGGCTGCCTCTCGGTGCCCGAAATGTATGCCGAAGTCGTCCGCCCCGCACGCATCCGCGCGCGCTGGCAGGACCTTGATGGCCAGGTGCACGAGGAAGAGATGGATAGCCTTATGGCGACCTGTCTGCAGCACGAGATGGACCACCTTGAAGGCATTCTGTTCATCGACCACCTTTCGCGGCTCAAGCGGACGATGGTGCTCAAGAAGCTGGAAAAGTTGCGCAAGGCCGCCTGACCAGCGGCACCTTGCGCTGAGCTGCAAGTCAGGATAGGTTCACGCTTCGTTCCGGAACTGGAGTCGGCGTGGACACCACCTTTGTCTTTGTTTTTCTTATCCTTGCGCTGTTGGCTGGCCTTGCTGTCGGCTGGGTTATGGGCGCGCGGCCGATTGCCGAGTGGAAAGCACGCTTCGCTGCGCGCGACGGCGAGGCGCGGGAATTGGACGAGAAGTTCCGGCGCGCAATCACGGAACTTGCCGCCGCGAGCGTGAAGGCCGGGCAGCACGATGCCTTGGCGGAGGAAATCGGCACAATCCGGGATGAGCGCGACACGCTCGCCGCGCAGTTCGCTGCAGCGCATGAGCGCGCGAACGAGGCCGATCGGATGCGTGCCGAGTTGGCCGCAGTGCGCACCGACCGCGAAAATTTGCGCGCCGAGCTGGAGCGCCTGAAGGCCGACGCGGAAAACTTCGCCGAGCAGAAGCGCCTTTTGGTCGAGGCGCAGGACATGCTGCGCAAGGAGTTCGAAAACGCGGGGCACAAAGTGCTCGAAAAAGCGCAGGAGGCCTTCCTGACCCGTGCCAGCGCGCGCTTTGCCGAAAGCGAGAAGACCAGCGCCGACCGGCTCAAGGCCGTGCTCGAACCGGTCGGCGCGCGGCTCGAAAAGTACGAGCAGCAAGTGCAGGAACTGGAAGCCAAGCGCGTCGATGGATTCGGCCAGCTCAGTGGGCTGATCGAATCGATGCGGCAGGGGCAGGAAGCCGTGCGCACTGCCGCACTGCAGCTGGGCAATTCGCTGCGCAATGGACCAAAGACGCGCGGGCGCTGGGGCGAATTGCAGCTGCGCAACGTGCTGGAGCAGTGCGGGCTGGCCGAACACACCGATTTCGTCACCGAGCATTCGGTCGAAACCGAGGAGGGGCGACTGCGCCCCGATGCGATCGTCAAGGTGCCCGGCAACAAGTTGTTGGTGATCGACGCCAAGGTTTCGCTCAACGCCTATCAGGATGCCTTTGAAGCGACCGATGACGACGCTCGGGCGATTGCCTTGACCGCTCACGTCCAATCCATGCGCAACCACATTCAGACGCTGGGCGCGAAAAGCTACCAGAGCCAGTTCGAGGAGGCACCGGACTATGTGCTGATGTTCGTGCCCGGCGAACACTTCATCGCCGCCGCGCTGGAGCGTGATCCGGGGCTGTGGGACTATGCCTTCGAACGCCGCGTGCTGCTCGCTTCTCCCACCAACCTCGTCGCTATCGCACGCACGATCGCACAGGTCTGGCGGCAGGACGGCCTTGCGCGTGAAGCGCGCGAGATCGGCAAGATGGGTACAGAAATCTATGATCGGATCCGGGTTGCCGCCGAACATTTGAAGCGCGTTGGCGGCGGTCTCCAGTCAGCGGTCAGCAATTACAACAAGTTCGTGGGAAGCTTCGAACGGAATGTGCAGTCTGCCGCCCGACGGCTTCGCGACAAGGGCGTCGAGATCAGCAGCGAGATCGACGACGTGCCGCTAGTCGATTTGGTTCCACGCCATGCCGACGAAAGCCCGTTGCTCGCGCTTGTCGAAACGGAAGACGGCGAGCAGGCCGCCGAGTAGACTCCATTGTCGAACGGTTCTGGTTTGGGCGCTCGGCTCAGCCGCCGATGCTCGCCAGCACCTCATAGGCCAGCACCGCTGCCGCCACTGCCGCGTTAAGGCTGTCGGCGCGGCCCAGCATCGGCATCGTGACACGCAGATCGCAAGCCATTTCGTAATCCTCGGGAAGCCCGCGCGATTCGTTGCCGACCATTACGAAGCATGGGGCCGCATAGGACGCACCGCGATAGGGCACAGCCTCTCGCAAGCTGGCAGCGATAAGCTGCCCTTCTCCGGCACGCAGCCACGGCAAGAATTGTTCCCACCGCGCCTGCGCCAGCGGCACGGTGAACACCGCGCCCATGCTGGCGCGCACGGCTTCGACCGAGAAGGGATCGGCACAATCGTCGAGCAGGATCACTCCACCCGCGCCGACGGCGTCGGCTGTGCGCAGCATCGTGCCGAGATTGCCGGGATCGCGCATCGCCTGTGCCACCAGCCAGAGCTTGCCCGCGGAACGGTCCAGCGCCTCCAGCGCGGTGTCCCATTCGGCGAAGACCCCCGCGACAGCCTGCGGGTTGTCCTTGCCCGTGATCTTGGCGAGCAGGTCTTCGGGCAATTCGATCACATCGCCGCCTGTTGCTGACACCGCCTCTTCCAAAGCGGCAAGCAGCGGATGCCCCTCGCGCCCTTCGGCCATCAGCAACATTTCCGGGACCCGGCTAGATTCCAGAGCGTCGGTCAGCAGGCGAAGCCCCTCGGCGAGGAAGCGGCCCTCGCGCTTGCGGTGCTTCTTTTCGCGCAGCGCCCGGACGGCTTTCACGGTCGGATTGGAAAACCCGGTAATGCTTCGTCGGTTCATGCCTGGCGCTCAGTCTTCGCCAAAGCCGTCCTTGACCAGCCCCGCGATCTTCATGAGCACCGCCTCGGCATCGGGTCCGCTGACTTCGATATCGACGCTGTCGCCCTTGGCAGCGCCCAGCATCATAAGGCCAAGGATCGAGCCACCGTTGGCCTCCGCCCCGTCCTTGAGCACGCGAACCTCGACGCCCTCGGGCAGCTTGGCCACGGCATTGACGAACTTGGCACTGGCACGCGCATGGAGACCACGTTGGTTGATGATCAGGACCGTCTCGCGCGCCGTCGTCCCACCGCTGGAGGTCACATCACCGGAACCGGAGGCAGGATGTGTCGCGGCATCATCGGTCATGTGTCAGGCGTCCTGCCCCAGGAATTCGGAGGCGATGGTGATATAGTTGCGTCCAGCGTCGCGCGCGGCGGCAGTCGCCTCGCGCACACCCATGCAGTTGCGCGCCTTGGCGAGGCGGATGAGCATCGGCAGGTTGATTCCGGCGATAACCTCGACCCGGCCCGCTTCCATCAGCGAGATCGCGAGGTTCGAAGGCGTGCCGCCGAACAGATCGGTGAGAATGATGACGCCTTCGCCGCTGTCGACGCGGCGGATCGCTTCGGCGATTTCCTTACGGCGGCGTTCCATATCGTCGTTGGGGCCAATGCACACCGCAACGATATCAGGCTGGCGACCAACAAC
>CANFIV010000123.1 GCA_947446935.1 Sphingomonadaceae bacterium
CGCCGATACCGGGGTGCTGGGGGCGATGGTCGGCATGGTCGGCGCATTTGGGGCCATGGCGGCGCTGCGGGTGCTGCTGGAAGGCATTTCGACTTTGGGTGATCCGCAGTGGGGGCAGGTCCATGTCCTCGACGGGATGAAGCCCGCGCTGCGCACGATGCGCATTGCCAAGGACCCGGAGTGCCGCGCCTGCGGATCAGCGGGCTAGCAACTCTTCCACCCACGCAGGCACAATTTCGCTCGCGAGGCCCAGCCGCGTTTCATCGAACCACATCGAGCCTTGCGAGCGCTCGAGATTGAGCTCGAGCGTTGCCGCGCCCAGATCGTTTGCAGTGCGCACGAAACCGGCAGCAGGATAGACCGCGCCGGAGGTGCCGATCGAGACGAACAGGTCCGCCTCGCGCAGGGCGTCGAAGATGTCTTCCATCCGGTAGGGCACTTCGCCGAACCACACGACATCGGGGCGCAGCGCGGGCGCGGCGCAGTTTGGGCAAGGCGGGCGGTGGATCAGCGGCCCGGTCCAGCGGTGGCGGGCATCGCAGGCGGTGCACCAGACAGTGAGGTGGTCGCCGTGCATGTGGATCACCGAAAGCGAGCCGCCGCGCTCGTGCAGGTCGTCCACATTCTGCGTGACGAGCGTGACCGTGCCGCCGGGAACCTGCTTGGGCCACTCGCGCTCCAGCCGGCCGAGCGCGTGGTGCGCGGCGTTGGGCTCCTTGGTCTGGATTGCCGCGCGCCGCATGTCGTAGAAGCGCAGCACGAGATCGGGATCACGCGCGAAGCCTTCTGGCGTTGCCACATCCTCCACGCGGTGCTGTTCCCAGAGGCCCCCGGCGGAGCGGAAGGTATCGATCCCGCTTTCGGCGGAGACCCCGGCCCCTGTCAGGATGACGATGTTGCGAATGGTCTGCATCGCGGCCATGAAGCACAGCAACAGCGAGGGTAGCAATGGCACGCATAGGCATTATCGGCAGCGCAGGGCGCATGGGGCAGGCGCTGGTGGACGCGATCACCGCGGCGGGCCATGAGCTTGCGGGCGGGATCGATCAGGGCGGCGATGCTTTGGCGCTGGCCAAGGAGAGCGATGTGCTGGTCGATTTCTCGGCCCCGGCCGCGCTCGAATTCAATCTCGATGCCGCGATCCATGCCGGAACGCCGATTATGGTCGGCACGACGGGGCTGGCAGAACGGCACCACTGGCTGGTCGATGCGGCGGCGGTGAGCATTCCGGTGCTCCAGACGGGCAACACCTCGCTCGGCGTGACGCTGCTGGCGCATCTGGTGCGCGAGGCGGCCGCGCGGCTGGGTGAGGATTGGGATATCGAAATCGCCGAGACGCACCACCGCATGAAAGTTGATTCGCCTTCGGGCACCGCGCTGCTGCTGGGCGAGGCGGCGGCGGCCGGGCGCGGCGTGCATCTCAAGGATGCCGCTGTGCGCGGGCGCGACGGTGTGACCGGCGCGCGCGAGGCGGGCACCATCGGCTTTGCGGCCTTGCGCGGCGGCAGCGTGGCGGGGGACCACACCGTTCATTTCCTGAGCGACAACGAGCGGCTGTCCTTCACGCACATGGCGGAAAACCGCGCGATCTTCGCTCGCGGCGCGGTGCGCGCAGGCGCATGGCTGATCGGCAAGGAACCGGGCCGGTACACAATGGCCGAGGTGCTTGGACTTTGAAAAAAGACCAGATTTTCGAGTTCTTTCGCCGTCTGGCTGAGGCCAACCCTTCGCCGGAGACCGAGCTCGAATTTGGCAATGTCTATCAGCTGCTCGTCGCGGTTACGCTTTCTGCGCAGGCGACCGATGTGGGTGTGAACAAGGCGACGCGAGCGCTGTTCGCGAAAGTGAAGACCCCGCAAGACATGCTCGATCTGGGCGAGGCGGGCCTGAAGGAGCACATCAAGACCATCGGGCTGTTCAACACCAAGGCCAAGAACGTGATGGCCATGGCCGAGATCCTCGTGCGCGAACATGGCGGGGAGGTTCCGAATGACCGCGACTTGCTCACGGCCCTGCCCGGTGTTGGCCGCAAGACCGCCAATGTGGTGCTCAACTGCGCATTCGGGGCAGAGACCTTTGCGGTCGACACGCATATCTTCCGCCTCGGCAACCGCACCGGGCTCGCCAAGGGCAAGACGCCGCTGGCGGTCGAGAAGCAGCTTGAGAAGAAAGTACCGCAGCCGTTCCGCGTCGGTGCGCACCACTGGCTGATCCTCCACGGGCGCTATGTGTGCAAGGCGCGCAGCCCGGAATGCTGGCGATGTCCGGTGGTTGACCTTTGCGGCTTTAAGGCGAAGATTCCGGAGAAGGGGGGCACACCCGCGACTCCGTCGCGGACTGCCAAGGAGAAGATGCCATGAGTACCTTCAAATTTGCCGCCGCCACTACCGCCCTGCTCTGCTTGGGTGCCTGCGGACCGCACCCGGTTGTCGGCAACGACGGCCATGCCAAGGATGTTCCCGCCGCCACCCCCGCAGGCGCGCCGGTCAGCTGTATTCCGCTCGTACAGATTCAGGAAAGCCGGGTACGCGATGACTGGACCATCGATTTCCGCGTCAGCGGCACGAAGTGGTATCGAAACACCTTGCCCAATCGCTGCTACTCGCTCGGTTTCGAAAAGGCGTTTTCTTACCAGACCTCGCTTTCGCAGCTGTGCAACGTCGATATCATCACCGTGTTTGCCAGCGGCCCCGGTGGCGGCCCGCGCGGCTCGTGCGGACTGGGGCAGTTCCAGCCGGTGACTTTAGCGAAATAGTGCTCAGGGGCGGCGCTTTTCGCGCCGCGCCGCCTTTTAGGCCTCCGGATCGAGATGCAGGCCCTTGCGGCCGTGTTCTGGCGTGTCGAATGGCGGCAGGGCTTGGGGCGCGTCCGGATCGAGCGGCAGTTGCAGCATGCCCTCCCACTTGGTGATGACCGAAGTCGCCACCGCATTGCCCACCACGTTGGTGGCGGTGCGGCCCATGTCGAGGAAGGTGTCGACGCCGAGCAGCAACGCGACGCCTTCCACCGGGAGCCCGAACTGGGTGAGCGTTGCGGCAATCACCACAAGGCTGGCGCGCGGCACACCGGCGATGCCCTTGGACGTGACCATGAGCGTGAGCAGCATGGCAATCTGCTGCCCGGCCGATAGCGGTATGTTGTAGGCCTGCGCGATGAACAGTGTCGCGAAGCTGGTGTAGATCATCGAACCATCAAGGTTGAAGCTGTAGCCCAGCGGCAGCACAAAGCCTGAAATGCGGCGCGGTACGCCGAACCGATCGAGCTGTTCGAACAGCTTGGGCAGCGCGCTTTCCGAACTGGCGGTGGAGAACGCCAGCAGCAGCGGCTCACGGATATAGCGCGCGAGCACGAGCACCCGCTTGCCCAGGAAAATGCCGCCAAGGCCCAGCAGAATCACCCAGAGCAGCAGCAGCGCGAAGTAGAACTCCCCGACGAACACCCCATAAGTGAGGATGATGCCCAGCCCGCGCGTGGCGATGACCGAGGCCAGCGCGCCGAACACCGCGAACGGGGCAAACCGCATGACGTAATCGGTGATCGTCAGCATCAGGGTGGCGAGCGCCTCTGCCCCGCGCACCAGCGGTGCCCCCGATTCGCCCATCGCTGAAAGCCCGACCCCGGCAAACAGCGAGAACACGAGGATTTGCAGAACGTTGTTCTTGGCCATCGCATCGAGCGCGCTGGTCGGGAACACTTCGAGGACAAAGTGGCGCAGCGTGAAATCTGCCGTTGCGAGATCGCTCACCGGCGCGGCGGCGGTGAAATGAAGGCCCACGCCGGGCTGGAACAGGTTCACCAGCACGAGCCCCAAGCTGATCGAAATCAGGCTGGCCGTGATGAACCACGCCAGCGCCCGTCCCCCAATGCGTCCCAGCGCGGCGCTGTCGCCCATGCTGGCGATGCCGGTCACCAAAGTCGCCAGAATCAGCGGCGCGATGATCATCTTGATGAGGTGCAGAAACACTTCGGGCAGCAGCTTGAGCATGTCCGCGATGCCGGCCAGCGTTTTGCTGTCCGCCGGATATGTGCTGTTCAACGCATAGCCGGAGAGGATGCCGGCGATCATGGCGAACACGATGTAATAAGTCAGGCGCTTGCCCACGGTCCGGCTACCCCAGTGTTGTTGTCGCCCGTCAGCCTAGCTGGCATGGTGCCCCGCGGCAACGTACCGCGCCGAGGGCGTGGTGCTGCAAACCGGGAGAGTTTGATGGAGCATATCACCGTGGAGCAGCGGGGCCGGGTGACGCGCATCACGCTGGCGCGGCCGCAAGTGCTCAACGCCATCAACGCCCGGATGCACGAGGAGCTGGAAGAGGCCTTCAATGCCTTTGCCGCCGATCAGGAGCAATGGGTGGCGGTGGTTACCGGGCAGGGCCGGGGTTTCTGCGCCGGATCGGATCTGAAGGCGGCCGCGGTGGAAGGCTTCAAGAGCTATCCGGCGCACGGCTATGCCGGGCTGATCGAACGGTTCGATTGCGACAAGCCGATCATTGCGGCGGTGAACGGGGTGGCGCTGGGTGGCGGGTTTGAAGTGGCGTTGGCCTGCGACCTGATCATCGCCGCCCAGAGCGCCCGCTTCGGTCTGCCCGAGCCCCGCGTCGGCGCGGTGGCGCTGGGCGGAGGGCTGCACCGGCTCGCGCGCCAGATCGGGCTGAAGCGCGCGATGGGGATGATCCTTTCGGCCAAGCCGGTCGATGCGGCGGAAGGCGAGCGGCTCGGTTTCGTGACCGAAGTGGTACCCGATGCCGAACTGGAGAACGCGGTGGAGCGCTGGGTGGAGGCCATCCTGCAAGGCGCGCCGCTTTCGATCCGGGCGTCCAAGCAGGCGGTCATGCGCGGGCTGGATGAGCCGGGCGTTGCTGCAGCCATGGCCGCGCAACCGGCCTACCCGGCCTTTGCCGCATGGGCTGCGAGCGCAGACTTGCGCGAGGGGACCACTGCCTTTGCCGAAAAGCGCCCGCCAGTGTGGCAGGGGCGCTGACGCCTATTACCGACCGCACTGCGCCCGGTGCATCAGCTTCTGGTCTGCCAGCACGAGCGCCATCATCGCCTCGACGACCGGTACGCCGCGGATGCCGACGCAGGGGTCATGGCGACCCTTGGTGAAAAGCTCGGTCGCCTCGCCCTCGCGCGTGATCGTGGGCACCGGGGTGAGGATCGAGGACGTCGGCTTGAAGGCGACGCGGACGCTGACCGGCTGGCCGGTGGAAATGCCGCCCGCGATGCCGCCGGCGTGGTTGGCGAGGAATTCCGGCGCTTCCGAACCGGGCCGCATTGGGTCAGCGTTGCCTTCGCCGGTGTTGGCGGCAGCAGCGAAGCCATCGCCGATCTCAACGCCTTTGACCGCGTTGATGCCCATCATCGCGTGGGCGAGCTCGGCGTCGAGCTTGGCGTAAAGCGGTGCGCCCCAGCCCGCAGGGACGCCGGTGGCGACGCATTCGACCACGGCGCCGAGCGAGGAGCCGGCCTTGCGCGCTTCATCGACCAGCTTCTCCCAGCGCGCGGCGGCCTTGGCGTCTGGGCAGAAGAAGGGATTGCGGGTGATTTCGGCAGAATCGAACTGGGCAGGATCGATCGCATCGCCGCCGATGGCGCTGACCCAGGCGAGAATGGTGACCTCGGGGATCGCCAGCCGCGCTACCCCG
>CANFIV010000124.1 GCA_947446935.1 Sphingomonadaceae bacterium
ATGCGCCAAACCCTATGGCGAACAGCGCCGCCCCGCTCAGATCGATGGCCAAACCCCGATGCTCTTCGGCGGTACGGGGCAGGGTGGTGCGGCCCATGAGCAGCGCAAACAGGCCGATGGGCAGGTTGATCAGGAAGATCAGCCGCCAGCCGAGGCCGAACAGGTTTATCTGGATCAGTATGCCGCCGATGATCGGGCCGACTATTGCCGCAAGACCAATGATCATGCCGAAGTAGGCGAGCCGCGAGACCCGCTCGAGCGGCGTATAGAGCAATTGCACGATGGCCATGGTTTGCGGCCCCATCATCGCGCCCGCACCGCCTTGTAGAATGCGCGCAACCACGAGCTGCAGCGGTGATCCGGCCAGCCCGCACAACGTCGAGGCCAGAATGAACCCCGTCACGCCGCCCAGAAACATGCGCCGGTGGCCAAAGGCATCGCCCATCCGGCCGCCCAGCAGCAGCAGCGAGCCAAGCGTGAGCAGATAGCCTGCGACGATCCACTGCATCGCTGCGGGCGAGGCATCGAGCCCGGTGCGGATCGCGGGCAGCGCGGTGTTGATGATCGTGGAATCCGCCACCTCGAGCACCACGGCTGTCAACACCGTGAAAAACGCAAGCGCGCGCTGGCGTTCGTCCAGCTCGTGGGGCAGCCTTTGCCCCGATGTCGCCGCATCCTGCTCCGCCGCCACGTCGCCCCCGATCCCCACCTGTCTGTCGCGGCGGCCCCGCCCTGGCAACGACACCAGCGAACCACCAGCGCCCGATTAAACTAAAATCATGCTTCTATTATGACCGCGTCTGCCTTATGGTCAAGGGCGTGCGCCGCGCGGTCAAGGCTCGATCCAGCCGTCAGCGCCAAAAAAGTTGTTCGGGGAGAATGTCTTGGCAATTGCATCGACGGCGGAGCGCCAGCCCGGTCTCGCGCAGGGGCTGACGGTCATCATCGCGGGCTTCTTGCCGATCCTGGCGATTGTCTCGATGTTTCCCGCGATCCCCGCGATCATCGGGCATTTCGCGCCAACCGATCCACTGGCAGGCACCAAAGTCCCCTCGATGGTCACCGCGCCGGGGCTGACGATTGCGCTGGTCGCGATGTTCGCGGGCGTGCTGGTCGATCGGTTCGGCCGCCGCACTCTGCTGCTGATTGCGACCTTCTTCTACGGCATCATCGGCGCCGCGCCGTTCTTCCTCGAACACCTCGATGCGATCTATGCCTCGCGCTTGCTGCTCGGCCTGTGCGAGGCTGCGATCCTCACCACCATCAACACGCTGATCGCCGATTATTGGCCTGATGAGGGGCGCCGCAAGTGGTTGGCGCTGCAAGGTCTGGTCGGACCGGCGCTGTCCTCGGGGATGATCTTCTTTGCCGGCACGATGACGGCATGGCGCTGGAACGGCATTTTCCTGCTCTATCTCCTCGCGCTGCCGATCTTCGCGGCGATGCTGCGCTATATGTATGAACCCGCGAGCGATGCCACTGCGCGCAAGATGCTCGGAATGGACGAGGAGGGTGTGGCCGCGCCCGGCTTCCCGTGGCGCGCCATGTTCGGCATTGCGGGCCTCACGCTGTTTTCCTCGGCGATCTACTATGTGTTCATCGTCAATGGCGCGACCGTCTGGACCGAGCTCGGCGTGTCCGATCCGCAGAGCATCGGCCAGATCACCGCGCTGCCCTCGCTGTTCATTCTGGCGGGGGCGAGTCTGTTCTGGTTGCTGGGGAGCCGGGGCGTGTCTTCGCCGGTGATGATCGCCATATTCCTGAGCTTTTTGGGAATTGGCCTCGCGGTCATGGGCCTCACGCGCGGGTGGCAGGGCATGATCCTCGGCATGGCGCTGCAGCAGACCGGCGCGGGCATGGCGATCCCCACGCTGATCGCGTGGGCGCAGAGCCAGCTACCGTTCCAGCACCGCGGCCGCGGCATGGGCATATGGACGGCGACGTTCTTCTTCGGCCAGTTCTCCTCGCCACTCCTCGTCAGCATGCTGCGCGGGGCGCTCGGCACGATGCAGGGCGCGTTCCTCGTCGCCGGGATCATCAGCGCGGTGGGGGCGGTGCTGCTGCTGTTTGTGCTGTCCGGCACGGGGCGGAAGGGCAAATCAGCTTAGGGTGCGTGGAGAAGATGCCGCCTTACATCGCCCGCAGCTTTTGGCCTTGCCGAGATTAAAACCTGCCTGTTCGGAAACGCAACATTGATGACGTTGGCGGCTTAATGCATCATCATCAGATGTCTGGGTTTCACGACTTCACAACAGACCCGCGTAGCGGTCGGCCACAGCCGCATACTTCGTGGCTCGGCGAGCGGCTGATCACCTGGACCGCTTGGGCGTCGGCGGTGATTTCGGTGGGTGGCGCTATCGCGTATTACCTGAAGTGGCCCGAGATGGACGGCGCGGCCCAAATGACGTTCGCGGCGGTGCTGTTCGCCCTCATCGCCTTTTGGCGTCAGAGCATGCTTGCACGAAAGCGCGCCACCTATCACGATGCGGTTGCCGCCTACGAGGCCATGCTCTCGCAGTCAGGGGCTGACGTCCGCTCCCAGCAATAGCGGAGGCGAGGCGAGGTGGCCGGTAGTCGAAGTTGCTTCAGGTAGCACCCGTTGAAGCAGCTATCCGGAAGTCTGGATAGAATGGTCTCGTCCCAGTCTCGACAACAAGACTGTCATCCAGCGCACAGGACCCAAGCCGGCCTGTCCGGCGTATGAATATCGCTGAATTTTGAGTGGCTTGCCGGATCGTATTTGGCCCATTCTGGGGCAGTCCTTTTTCGGCAACTGTGGGTGCCTTGACCGCCGATAGCTTTCGTTTCAACAAAATTTGAAACCGGTTCAAGAGTTCGGCCCAATCGAGAAGAAATTCGTTTCGGGTAGATTAAAAACAAGGTGATTCAATAATATGCGTAAAATTTCCATAAGTGCTTTGGCATTTTTTGCCTTTTGTGGGCAGGCGCATGCAGCGACAAAGATCATCTTGAACTCTGAAAACACCGCGTTGCCATCGTATACCACGGCTCAAATTTTTCAGGATTTTGGCACAAATATCCCTAACGGAACAGTGTTTGTGCCTAATACTACAATTAAATCAGTCATTAATTCTGGGACACCCACTGAATTCCTAAAAAACCCGAACAAGAATGACCCTACAGTTGTAAGAAAAAATGCTCTCGAAGGGATGAGTGGTGACTACCTCGCTATCGGAAACGGGGGCAGATATACGTTGGATTTTGCCAAGCCTATCGCATTTTTCTCCTTCGCGTTTAACGATATCGATAACAACAATCATCTCAAATTCACCTATGCCGATCATACCACTCAAGTACTGAACGGTTTGGCTATTTTGGGAAATCCTTCAGACGATCCTGATTTTGGCCGGGTCAGCTTCGATGTCGGTTCTGGATCCAAGATCCAGTCGGTTTCATTTTACACGGGCGATGACAGCTTCAACATAGACTCCATCGCGTCTGCGGCACCCGAGCCGTCGACCTGGATGCTGATGATCGTTGGATTTGGAATTGTGGGCTTCGCACTTCGCAAGCGTACCGCTGTCAAATCGAGTGGCGTTTACGCCTGAACAGATCTGTCTGTGCTAAAAATGCGCCGCTGATCGAAAGGTCGGCGGTGATTACGCATGCCAGCTTGGCACACCTTTCCTACATGCGCAGACTTCGTCAAGAGGCACACACCGCTCTTTGATATCGTCCGTGCATCGCCGAATTCCGGCCGAGTGTCACCCGACACTCTGTGCCGCTATCAATCTGATAAATCACAAGTATTAGCTGAAAATCAAAGGTGACACAGTGTCGCCCTGTGTCACCCTCAACGAGTCAAATCGCCCCCGCCTTGAGCAGCTCCACCGCATGCGCCGCCGCGCGCGCGGTCAGCGCCATGTAGGTGAGCGAGGGGTTCTGGCAGGCGCTGGAACTCATCTGCGCGCCATCGGTGACGAACAGGTTCGCCACGTCATGCGACTGGCTCCACTTGTTGAGTACGGAGGTGGCGGGGTCGAGCCCCATGCGCGCGCCGCCCATCTCGTGGATCGCGGTGCCGCCTGGGCCGGGGCGGTCAAAGCCGAAGATCACATGCCCGCCCGCCTTAGTGAGCATTTCCGTGGCGTCGGCCTTGGCCTGCGCCAGCGCGGCGTTTTCCTCGGCTCCGAAGGCAAATTCGATGTGCAGTTGGGGTATGCCGTTGCTGTCGGTTTTGCTGCGGTCGAGCGTGAGGCGGTTGGTGGCGCGCGGCACACAGTCTGCAAAGCCAACAAGCACCATGCGCCAAGGTCCGGGCTTTCGCAGCTTGGCTTTATAGTCCGCACCAATCCCGGCTTCACGCTTGCCCGCGGTCCAGCCCGATTGCAGCGCGCCGCCCTGAAACGAGAAGCCGCGCGTATGGCCCGCGCCGTCCATTGTCTCCATGTTGCGATATCGCGGTATCACCACGCCGGTCGGGCGGTTGCCGAAGCTGGTCCATTGCTCGAAGCCGGGCATGATTGCGGCGGCAGACAGCGTGTTGGCGTGGTCCATGATATGGGTGCCAAGCACGCCGCTGCTGTTGGCAAGACCGCCGGGCATGGCCTCGCTGGCCGAGTTCAGCAGCAGGTGGACTGAATTGAAGGCCCCGGCATTCAGGAACACCATCCGCCCCGTCGCCTGCCGCCGCGCCTTGGTCTTGCTGTCGATCCAGCGCACGCCCGTCACCTTGCGGGTCGCCGGATCGTAGTTGACGTGCTCCACCGCCGCGTCGGTGATCAGCGTCAAGTTGCCGGTCGCCTGCGCTGCTGGCAGCGTGCTGGACTGGGTGGAGAAATACGCACCGTAGGAACATCCCCGCGCGCAAATCGAGCGGCTCTGGCACGCGCCGCGCCCCTCTTTCTCCACGGTAAGGTTGGCGGTTCGCCCAATGGTCAGGCACCGTTCAGGCCACGATGCAAGGATGCGCTCGCGCACCGCTTGCTCGACCACGTTGAGCGCGAAGGGTGGCAGGAACTTCCCGTCGGGCAGCTGCTTCAGCCCTTCGGCAGCACCCGCCACGCCGATGAACTCCTCCACCTTGTCGTACCACGGCGCAATGTCGGCATAGCGGATCGGCCAATCGGTGCCGTGGCCATCGCGCTTGTTCGCGCCGAAATCGTAGTCCGACCAGCGGTAGCTCTGCCGCCCCCAAGTCAGCGAGCGCCCGCCAAGCTGGTAGCTGCGGAACCAGTTGAACGCGGTGTCCACGCCCGTCTGGTAGGGGTTCTCGGCATCGTTCACGAAGTGGCCTTGTGTGAACTCGGTGAAATGCCGGTTGAGCGCCTGTACAGGGTATTCGCGCGCATAAAGCTCGGCATCGCCGATCCCGCGAAACGGCATGTCCCATGGGGCCTTCAGCTCGGTCTCGTAGTCCACCTGATGCTCGATCTTGCGTCCGCGTTCGAGCAGGAGGACCTTGAGCCCCGCCTCGGTGAGCTCCTTGGCTGCCCAGCCGCCGGTAATACCGGAGCCGACAACGATGGCATCGAAGTTCAGAGTCTCGTCCATCAGCCGAAGTCCACCGCTGTCCAGTCGCTCGACCAGGCCCGCGTCTGCGGCGTCATCGGCACTTTGGGATCGAACCGGCCGGGCACGAGTTCGTATTG
>CANFIV010000125.1 GCA_947446935.1 Sphingomonadaceae bacterium
CGCCACTGCCCCCGCCGAGCAGGTCGTCGTTGCCGTCGCCGCCGAACATCTTGTCGTTGCCATTGCCGCCGTCGAGAATGTCGTTGCCGCTGCCGCCGTCGAGTACGTCGTTGCCGTTGTCGCCAACCAGGCCGTCGCTACCCGCGCCGCCATCGAGCACGTCGGCGCCATTTCCACCGAGCAGTACGTCGTCGCCCGAATCGCCATGGAGGATGTCCGCACCACCGAGGCCCGCGATGTGATCGTCGCCGGCGCCGCCATGGATCACGTTCTTGCCGAAATCGCCCTGGATCGAATCATCGTTAGAACCGTCGCCGTCCTGATCACTCGGGATACCGGCATCGGCCTCGTTTGCTGTCGGGTCGTTGATCACTTGTCCGTCGAGCGAGGTGAACACTACGCTGTGCTTTTCAAAATAAGACGGATCGTCGTTGGCGTCGGCCGTCGGCGTGAAGGTCTTGACCTTGATATAGGCGCCGAACGTGCTGGTCAGCGTCACCGTGTTGGTGCCCGCATCGAAGCTCAGCGTCTGGTTCTTGAACAGCGGATTCTGTTCGATGGAGCCATCCTTTTCCACTTCGAACATCTGAATCGGATTGGTCGTCGTATCGAACTTGAAAATTTGCGTCATGGTCGTCCCTCCTGCGCAACATTGAAACAAGGCAGTGCTGGCCTCGGCCGCCGCTGCAGTATTCGTTAACAACATCTAAATACCCGAACCTGCTGACATATTGACGACACTCTTGTTCATGTCGCGTACATGCAGAAACCTCTGCACAAAGCTGTGATCACACGAAATTGGATGTACAAATATCTGAAATTTATCAAAAATATTGAAGATGCATACCGATCCGCTTGCGGAGCACTGGGCCGTGACGGGTCAAGCATTCAAACACGAACCCGAGCGTTCATCATTGTGCCCGGCGGGCCGCGAATCGCCCGTGCTGCCGGTCTCCGCCGATTGAGACTTGAGCCACCCGCGCCCGCGCTATAGCGCCATGGCAAGCCAAGGAGCCTTGCCGATGACCGCCACGCCCGATGACAACCGCCCCTGGCCGCAGGACGACCGCGAGCGGCTGATCTACCCCTCGCCGGTCGGATGGAAAGGCACGGACTTCATCGACAACGAGGCCGAGCTGCTCAAACGACTGAACCCGAAGACGGTGTTCATGATGGGCGACAACCCCGCTCTGCCGCGCATGCCCGAACGGCCGCGCCTGATGGATTTCTTCCGCTGCCGCTTCGGCGATATCACGGTGCGACACCTGCTCGTCAGCGCCAAGCGCGCGCTGGATGAGGGGATGAGCGAGAAGGTCGTGATGGCCTGCCTGCTGCACGACATTTCCAACGGCTGCCTTGTGCGCTGCGACCACGGCTACTGGAGCGCGCAGTTGGTCGCACCGTATGTCGATCCTGAAGTGGCCTTTGCGGTGAAATACCACCAGGCGTTGCGCTATGTGCCCGATGAAAGCGTCGGCTATGCCTACCCGGAAAGTTACCACGCGTTCTTCGGGCCAGACTATCAGGTGCCCGACTACCTGCTGCGTGACGCGGAATATGCCAAGGGCCACGAATGGTACATGACCGCGCGGCAGATGACGCTCTACGACACTTACTTCTTCGACGATTTCCCGGTGGTGGTGCCCGAGGAGCTCGAAGACGTGATCGCCCGCAACTTCCGTGAGCCGGAGGAAGGGCTCGGCTTCGACGGCTCCCCCACCGCGCATATGTGGCGCACGATGATCTGGCCCAACAACTTCCTGTGAAAGCGCTGCTCAAGAGCTTCGTGCTGCTATTCGGAGCGGTCTGCATGTGCATCGCTCTCGTGCACATCGGCTATGGCCCTGCGAGCATACCCGGCAGCGTTCCAGCCAACGCGACGATGGATAGCGAGGACCGTTTTTACGCCACGCTGTTCCTCGGGTTCGGCGCAGCCAACATCTGGTGCGCGCAGGAACTGGGCGCGCGGGGCCAGTTTTTTCGCGCGTTGATGCTGGTGTTCTTTCTGGGGGGCGTGGCGCGGCTGATTTCTGCGGTGCAGGTTGGAGCGCCGTCTCTGCTGTTTGTGGTGCTGGGGTCGCTTGAACTGGCGTTGCCGCCGGTGCTGCTGTGGGCACAGGCGAAACTGCATGCGCCCGCCGCCTGACAGACCCCGCGTCTACCGGTGCAGGGCCGACCGCACATGCTCTAAAAAACCTCAATCCACCGCCCGATAGCGGAAGTTCCTGAACACCACGCGCCCTTCGCCCGCCGCAAACAGCGCTGGGCGCAGGCTGAGCAGATTGTCGATCGTGTTGGCGTTGTAGCCCGAGACTTCGCTGCGCACGCCGTGGCGGGTCCAGCCCGCACCATCGAGGCTGTAGTGGAAGGTGGCGATCTGGTCCTGAACTTCAATGCGCATGTGCATACGTCGGGCAGGCGGGGCCGGTTCTGGCCAATATGACGCCTTGCCGCCGCGATAGGTCGCCATACGCGTGCCATCGATGCCCATGCCTAGGAACAGGCGGTCATCGAAAAACAGCAGCAACCCGCCATGCGCTTCGCCAACCAGTTCCAGTTCGACAGTCACTTCATAGGCAGGATCGCCGACCTGTTGGGTGAGCACCACGCCGTCTGCAGGGCCCTTCCCCCTCGCCGTGAGAGCAAGGCTGTCCCCCTCGACCACGATCCGCGCGGTCTCGACCGGAGCGCTGCCGTATAAGTTCCAGAGTATGCCGAGCCGACTTGTCGTAAACGCGTCCGAATGCGGCATCCCATGCGGCACCGCCATGCCCAGGGGCTTTGGCAGCGGCTTGGGCAGGGGCTGCGACAAGTCCCCGCCCTTGGCGCGGAACCAGCCATCGGCGGTCCATTCGATGGGTTCGAGCAAGGTCTGTCGGCCCAGCGTCAGCAGGCCGTTCTCATAGCCGTGGTAAACCATGTACCACTGTCCGCCCGGCCCTTCGACGCAAGTGGCATGACCGCGCGACCACCATTTTTCATCACGCGAGAGGGTGCGCTGGATCGGATTGTGCGGGCAGTTCTCCCACGGCCCGTGGATCGAGCGCGAGCGCGCGGCCACGATCATGTGACCAGTCGGCGGTCCACTCGTGCCCCCCACGGCATTGACGAGATAGAACCAGTCGCCCCGCCGGAACAGCTTCGGACCCTCGGGCGAGTAGGCCTCGGTGATCCAGTCATCGGGGTAGTGCCAGGCCTTGTAGGCATCTTCCACCGGCCCTGCCGTTGCGAGGCCATCCGCCGTCAGCCGTACGCGCTTGCCATCGTTGAAGAACAGATAGCGCTGACTATCCTCACCCACGACATGACCGGGATCGATCAGGTTGCCGACGCCGAGATCGACCGGTTCGCTCCACGGCCCGGCCATCGAAGGCGCATGAATGACGTAGATGTTGGCGAAGCTCGGTAATGCCGGGGACCACGGGGCCTTCATGAAAGGGATGTAGATGAAATAGCGCCCATCGTGCTTGGCGATATCGACCGCGAACACCGTGCCGAGCGGCTTGGTCAGCGCAGGCCCCAGCGGGTGCCAGTTCACCAGATCGCGCGAATGCCAGATCAGCAAGCCGGGCGCGGAATCGAATGACGAGTGCGTCATGTAGTAGTGGTCGCCGTCCTTGAGGACGGAGGGATCGGGATAATCTCCCGAGAGGACAGGGTTCAGGTATTGCCCATTGCCAAGATCAGCCGTGCGCTGGCCTTCAATTCCGCGACGCCATTGCGCGGATTTCTCCCGGTGCGGCGGGCCGGCTGCCAATGCCTTGGCAGTAGCGGCTGCGGGCGCGGCCAATGTGCCAAGGGCTGCCAGTTTCAGTGCAGTCCTGCGAGATTCCACGCGTCCACCCCCTTTTTAGAATGGGCACTCTAATTTAGGGGAGGCGTGAGATGCAAGGTCGGCGTTGGCGGCCGATGGATCAGGAAACCCCCGCCTCAACCTTCCCGGCATGCCCCGCGAAGCCCTGCAGGCCCAGCCACCATTGCAGCGCGATCACACCGCCTTTGGCGGGTTGCAAGATCGCGGCGATAAGCGTGGCGGCAAGGGTCACCACGATCAGCATCATCGCCCATTCCGGCACCGCGGGGGTGAGGCCCAGCACGATGATCACCGGGGCCATGAGGTGGCCGGTCAGCAGGATCGCGATGTAGGGCGGGAAATCGTCAGCCGAATGAAGCGACCAGTTCTGCCCGCATATCCGGCAGCGATCGACAGGCTTGAGCAGCTTCCTGAACAAATGCGTGCCGCCGCAGCGCGGGCACTGGCCCCGAATGCCGCGCCACAGTGCACTGCCCAGCCCCTGCGGGAGCATGGCGCGGTCGATCTGCAGGGCGGCGTTGGGCATCAGGTCTTCGCGAAAGGGTTCTTGGCGCTGCGCAAAGTAAGACGGATCGGCACCGCATCGAAGCCCAGTTCGCGCCGGATGCCGTTGATCAGGTAGCGGCGATAGCTTTCGGGAAGCTGATCGAGCCGGGTGCCGAACATCACGAAGCTGGGCGGGCGAATGCGCGCCTGCGTGATGTAGCGCAACTTGATGCGGCGGCCACCGGGTGCGGGTGGCGGATTGGCACCCAGCGCATCGTCAAACCAGCGGTTGAGCGCGGAAGTCGGCACGCGGCGCGACCATGCTGCGCGGATATCGAACGCGGCGGCGAGCATCTGATCTAGCCCCTTGCCGGTGCGCGCCGAAACCGCGAGCAGCGGCACCCCGCGTACTTGCGCCAAACCATCTTCCAGCGCGGCACGGATGCCGTTGAACAGGCCGCTCGGATCCTCGGCGATGTCCCACTTGTTGATCGCGATCATCAGCGCGCGGCCCTCTTCGAGCACCAGCGAGGCGATCTTGAGATCCTGATGCTCCAGCCCGCGCGTCGCATCGAGCAGCAGCACCACGACTTCGGCAAAGTCGATCGCGCGGCGCGCATCGGCGACCGACATGATCTCGAGCTTGTCGACCACTTGCGCCTTCTTGCGCATCCCGGCGGTGTCGATCAGGCGAATAGGCCGCACGTCGCCGCTCTGCGGATCGGTCCATTCCCAATCGACCGCGATCGAATCGCGCGTGATCCCGGCCTCGGGCCCGGTCAACAGCCGGTCTTCGCCCAGCATCCGGTTGATCAACGTGGACTTGCCTGCATTCGGCCGCCCTACGATGGCCAGCTTCAGAATCGACTGGGGATCAAAATCCTCCTCGTCCACCACGTCCGCCTCGGAAACAGCGTCCTCGTCAACGTCCTTCTCGATATGCGGCAGCAGGGCCTCGAACAAATCGCCAAAGCCCTCGCCATGCTCGGCCGACAGCGCCACCGGCTCCCCGAACCCCAGCGAGAAGGCGTCATAAAAGCCCGGATCGCCCGCGCGCCCTTCGGCCTTGTTGGCCACCAGCACGATCGGCACCTTGTTCGAACGCAGATAGCGGGCGATCTCCTCGTCGAGCGGTGTAACGCCCGCACGGGAATCGATCACGAACAGGGCCACATCCGCGCCTTCGAGCGACGCTTCGGTCTGCTGGCGCATGCGGCCGGGCAGCGTGGTGGGATCAAGATCTTCCCAGCCGGCGGTATCAACAA
>CANFIV010000126.1 GCA_947446935.1 Sphingomonadaceae bacterium
GAAGGGCGACTTGGCCAACTGGATGATCCCCGGCAAGATGATCAAGGGCATGGGCGGCGCGATGGACCTCGTTGCCGGCGTCAAGAAGATCATCGTCGTCATGGAGCATTGCGCCAAGGACGGCAGCCCCAAGTTCATCCCGGCCTGCACCCTGCCGCTCACCGGCAAGGACGTGGTCGACATGGTGATCACCGATCTGGCGGTCTTCGCGCGGCCCGATCATGCCTCGCCCTTCCGCCTCGTCGAACTGGCCCCGGGTGTCACCGCCGAGTACCTCCGCGCCAAGACGACCGCGCACTACGTGGAGTAAGCCAGATGGCCTACACGCTGATCACCGCCAACCGGAACTATTCGAGCTGGTCGCTGCGCCCGTGGCTCCTGATGAAGGCGCTCGGCATTCCGTTCGAGGACCGGCTTGAGCCGTTCACAAAGCCATCGAACTACGAGGAATTCCGCGCGTTCTCTCCCACGGGCCAAGTCCCGGTGTTGCTCGATGGCGGCGTGACGGTGTGGGATTCGCTCGGCATCGCGCTCTATCTTGCGGACCGGCATGCGGGCGTGTGGCCCACCGATCCCGCCGCGCGCGCCTTTGCGCAGTGCGCTGTCACCGAGATGCACGGCGGATTTTCGGCGCTGCGCAACGATTGCACGATGAACGTCGGCGTCCGCGTCCAGCCGCGCCCGATGCGGGATGCGCTGCTGCGCGATGTGGCGCGGGTGCGCGAGATTTTCGAGGAAGGCCTCGCGCGCTTTGGCGGGCCGTGGCTGGCGGGTGAGACTTTCACCGCACTCGATGCGTTCTACGCGCCTGTCGCTTGGCGCATCCGCACTTATGGGCTCGATGTCGGAAAAGGGCAGGCGTGGGTTGACCACGTTATCGCGCATCCTGCGATGCAAGAGTGGGAAACCGCCGCGCTGGCCGAGACCTGGCGCGAGGTGGGGCATGAGGAAGACCTGTTGTCGTGCGGCGCGATCACCGCGGACTTCCGGAAGGCCTAGGGCGTTTCTTCCGCCTTCTCGCGCGCGTTGAGATCGGCCCAGAGACCTTCGGTGCCCGCCTCGACTGCGTGGTTCACGTATTGCGAGGCGGCCAGCCAGCCCTTGAACGGGCGCAAGGTGGCGACGCAGCCGAGCACGAGAATCGGCATCGACGTGAACACGTGGACCCACCACGGCGGATCGAACCGGACCTGCACATAGACCACCACGAACACCAGCGGGAACGCGGTGATACACAGCGCGAAGAACGCCGGACCGTCGTCCGTCTGCGCGTAGCTGAAATCGAGGCCGCAAACATCGCAGGTCTTGGCGAGCTTGAGCCAGCCGCCGAACATATGTCCCTTGCCGCAGCGCGGGCACTTGCCCTGCCAGCCGCAGCGCAAGATCCACGCCAGCTTCGGATTGGAAATCAATGCCATGGCTGAAACGTCCTTGTCCGCGGAGCCCAGCCGATAGACCCCATGGCGGCTGGCGACAATCGCTTAGTGATCTGCCGCCGCCGCCTGCATCGGCGGACCGCCTGCGGCAGCGGGCTTGCCGGCCTTGACGAAGAACAGCACCGGGATCGCCGCCCAGCACAGCAGCGCCATGATATAGAAATCGTTGAGATAGCCGATCATCGCCGCCTGCCGGTTGACCATGCCATCGACCACCCGCATCCCTGCTTCAGACACGCCGCCATAGGCGGTGATCCGGTCCAGATCGAACGGCGCGCTCATCCGCGTGATCTGCGCGCCGAGCTCGGCGTGGTTCACCTGCACGCCCCGCGCCAGCATGAAAGTGCACACCGCAATGCCGATCGAGGCGCCAATCGAGCGGAACAAGTTGGTGAGCCCCGCGGCATCTGTGCGCAAGTCTGGCGGCAGCGTGGCAAAGGCGATCAGGTTGACCGGCATGATCGTGAAGCTGATCCCCACCCCCTGGATCAGACCGGTGACGAAAATCGGCAGCATGGGCATATCTGGCGACCAGCCCGACATGAGCCACAAGGACCAGCCCGAAAGCCCCATGCCGATCATGAGCGCGATGCGCGGATCCATGCGCGTGATCCATCGCCCCAGCAAGGTAATAGACGCCAGCAGGCCGAGCCCGCGCGGGGCCAGCAACCAGCCGGCATCAACCGCCGGATAGCCGTAGATGCCCTGCAGCAGCCCCGGGAGCAAAGCCAGCACGGCCATCATGACGCAGCCAATCAGAAACATGAAGACCAGGCTGGCCACGAAATTGGCATCGGAAAAAAGGCGTCCCGGGAACAGCGGCCGCTCTGTCGTCAAAAGGTGCACCATCGCCATCCACCCCGTGCAGGCCCAGATCGCGGCGTAAGCCACAACTTCGGCGCTGCCGAACCAGTCCTGTGATGGGCCGCGATCGAGCATGAGCTGGAACGAGGCGAGTGCCAGCGCGACAAGCAGCCAGCCGGTCATGTCGATCGGGCGCCGAAGAGACGGTGTACGCGGCAGCAGCCACCAGAGCACGAGGCCTGAGGCAATCCCGATGGGCACATTGATGAAGAAGACCCAGCGCCACGAGTAGCTTTCGGTGATGTAGCCGCCCAGCAAGGGCCCCGCGATCGGACCGAGCATCACGCCTTGCGTGAACAGCCCCATCATCTTCGGGCGTTCTTCAGCGGTGCTCGCATTGAGCATCACGGTCTGCGCGAAAGGCGAAAGAAACGCCCCGCCAATCCCCTGCACCACACGGCACGCCACCATCTGCCCGAGGTTCTGCGCGAGGCCACACAAGATGGACGCCACCGTGAACGCCACGACCGAAAGCGTGAACACGAGGCGTATTCCGAACCTGTCGACCAGCCAGCCGCCCAGCGGCAACGCCACGGCAGAGGCCAGCACATAGCTTGTCAAAACCCAGCTGATCGTTTCCTGCGTGGCGGAAAGCGAGGCTTCCATATGCGGCAGCGCCACGTTGGCAATCGTGGTGTCGAGCACCTGCATGATCATCGCCGCCATCACCGCCGTGAACAGCAGCGGGCGATGGTTTACCAGCAAGGCAGGCGGCTGCGACGCAGGATTACTTGTCGCCGACATGCACCGTCACATTTGCGCTCAGCCCCGCGATCAGCGGGCGGTCACCGCTGGAACTGTCGATGGCAATCCGCACCGGCACGCGCTGTGTCACCTTGACCCAGTTGCCCGTGGCGTTCTGCGCCGGCAGGACCGAGAATTCGGAGCCCGTCCCCGCGCCGATGCTGTCGACATGGCCTTTCAGCTTGAGGCCTGGATAGGCATCGAGCTTGACCTCCGCCGGCTGGCCCGCACGCATGCGGTTGAGATCGGTTTCCTTGAAGTTCGCCTCGACCCGGGCCCCGCCCTCGCGCACGATCGAAAGCATCGGCACACCGGTGAAAACCATCTGCCCGATCTGCAGACGGTTCACTTGGGTGACCCGGCCGGAGACCGGCGCGCGCACTTCGGTGCGCAGCAGGTCGAGCGCGGCCTTGGCCCGCGTCGCCTGCGCGGCGGCGATCTGCGGGTTAAGCCCCGGAACTTGCGCGCCGTCCGCCAGTTGCGCTTGCGCTTTGGCGACTTCGGCCGTGACCGAGGCCAGCCGGTCGCGCGCCGCCGCCACGGCATGCTGGGCCTCGTCCATGCGGGCGCGCGTGTTGAAGCCCTTGTCGAGCAGCGCTTTCTCGCGCGCATATTGCGATTCTGCGAGCGCCAGATCGTCGCGCGCGCCGGCAATATCGGCGGCATTGGCACCGACTTCGGCCTGCAACCCCGTGACCCGCGCCTGAGCGGTGGCGATCTGCGCATCGGCCTGCCGCATCGCAACCTGGAACGAGGAAGGATCGATGCGGAATAGCACGTCGCCCGCCTTGACCTGCTGGTTCTCGCGCACGTTGACCGCAACGATCAGCCCGTTCACTTCGCCCGCGATCGAGACGATATCCTGCTTCACATAAGCATTGTCGGTCGAGACGGTATTGGGGCTGCCGAACCAGTAGACCAGCGCCCCGCCGACAACCAACAGCGGCACAAGAAACATGGCGACGAGCCGAAGCAGCTTGGCGCGCGTGCGCTTGCCGCGCGCAGACACGGCATCAGCGGCGGCGGGTTTGAAGGGATCGGCCTCAGCCATGGGCCAGCGCCTTTTCAAAAGGGGCCTTTTCCGGCGGTGCTTCATCAAGCAGATTGGCGCGCGCGCGTTCGAGCAGCGCGAGCAGCTGGGCGTGTTCGGCTTCGGAAAAGCCCTGCAAGGCTTCGTCAAAGACCTCGGTGGCGCAGCCAAACAGTTCGTCGAGCAAGGGGTTCGCGGCGTCGGTCAGGAACAGGCGCCAGGCGCGGCGATCATTGGGATCGGCTCTGCGCTCGACCAATTCGGCTTTCTCCAGCCGATCGATCATGCGGCCCGCAGTAATCGCCTCTACTTCCAGCCACTGCGCGAGCGCGCCCTGATTGATCCCGGGCGTACGGCGCAAAATGGCGAGCATGCGCCATTGCGGGCCGGTCACACCGAAGCGGCGGCTGACCACATCGAAGCGCTTGCGCAGCAGGCGGCTCACGTCAGAGGTCAGGAAGGCGATGTTGTTGATCATGCTGCATCAGCTAATAGCTATGCTTATTATAGTCAAGGCAGCCTAAAAGGGCAGGGCAGGCTTCGGGTTCCTTTCGACAAGACCGCTCACCCTCGCTAGACCTGTCCCCGGGTGGAGGAACTACGGGATGGATGCGGCGTCGCAAGACACGGAGCAATCGAAGGGGCATGCTGGCCAAAATGCCAGTCTGTCGTCGCGGCTGGTCAAGCGCGCGCTTCTGGGGTTCTATCGGATGCAGGGCTGGAAAGCGGTGGGCACGCCGCCGCCGGGCGGGCGCTATGTCATCATCGCCGCGCCGCACACCTCGAACTGGGATTTCGTGTACTTTCTGGGGCTGGTCAACGAGCTCGGAATCGATGCGCACTTCATGGCGAAGGACAGCCTGTTCCGCTGGCCGATGGGCGGCTTCATGCGTGACATGGGCGGTATTTCGATCGATCGCTCGGCGCGCCACAACGTGGTCGATGCGATGATCGCCGAATTTGCCCGCCGCGATCAGTTTGCCCTCACCATCGCGCCAGAAGGCACACGCAGCGCGGTGCAGCAGTGGCGCACGGGCTTCTATCATATCGCGCTGGGCGCGGGGGTGCCGATGGTGGTGGGGCTGATGGACTATGGGCGCAAGATCGGCGGTCTTGGCCCGGCGATCATGCCGACCGGCGATTACAAGGCCGATATGCAGCAAGTCGCCGAAATCTATCAGAGCGTGACGCCCAAGCACCCCGAACGCGGAATCAAGGACTTTGCGGGGATGTTCAATGCCTGAAGCGCTTCTGATCAATGCTGTCTCTCTCGCCGTACTGATGGCGCTGTTCGCCCGGATCGCCGCGCGGATCGATGATGTGAGCTTTATCGATGCGGTCTGGGGCGGCGCGATGGCGGCACTCGCGGCGCTTTCGTGGGCGCAACTGAGCGACAAGGGCCCGCGTGCCAACCTGATCGCGGCTATGGCGGTGCTCTGGGGCGCTCGGCTCGGCTGGCATCTCTACACCCGCTGGCGTGCGCATGGC